>NZ_PSWH01000003.1:0-171850 GCF_002932105.1 Rathayibacter sp. AY1C1
CCGCGGGAGTCTCCGGGCGTCAGCCCTTCACCGCTCCGCTCATGATGCCCGCGATGAGCTGGCGTCCGGCGAGCAGGAACAGCACCAGCAGCGGGATCACCGAGAGCACGGCGCCGGCCAGCACGATCGAGTAGTCGACGTAGTAGCCCGACTGCAGCTGCGCGAGCGCCGTCTGCAGCGTCGGATTCGTGGGGCTGAGGACGATCAGCGGCCAGAGGAAGTCGGTCCACGCCATCATGAACGTGAAGAGCCCGAGGATCGCCATCGCCGGTCGTGCCGCCGGGACGGCGACGGTGAGGAACGTCCGGAACTGGTTCGCTCCGTCCACGCGCGCCGCCTCGATCAGCTCGTCCGGGATCACGTCGACCAGGTACTGCCGCATGAAGAAGACGCCGAACGCGGTGACCAGCGTCGGCACGATCACGGCGCCGAGCGAGCCGGTCCAGCCGAGCTGCCGCATCAGGATGAACAGCGGGATGATGCCCAGCTGCGTCGGGATCGCCATGGTCGCGACGACTCCGATCATCAGGCCGTCGCGCCCGCGGAACCGCAGCTTCGCGAAGGCGTAGCCGGCGAGCGTCGAGAACGACACGACCGACAGCGTGATGATCCCCGAGACGATGACGCTGTTCAGCAGCGCCGTCCAGAACGGGATCGCCGTCAGCACCTGCGAGGCGTTGGCGAGGAAGTTGCCGCCCGGGACGAGCGGCAGGGTCTCGCTGCGGGTCGCGTTCGAGCCGCTCGCCACGACGAACGACCACCACAGCGGGTAGGTCGAGCCGAGGATGAAGGCGCTCAGCAACCCGTACGTGAGGAAGCCGGGCCGGTCGACGCGACCGGCGCGGGAGGCGCGGACGCGGCGCACCGGGAAGGCGGCGGAGGTGGCGGGGGCGGTCATCGCTCGCTCTCGTTCTGGCCGAGGCCGGTGGTGGTGAGCAGGGGGTCCGCGGCGGCGATCTCGTCGGCGGTCGCGGGGCGGGCGGAGCGGCGCTTCGAGCGCTGCGAGATCCGGTTCTCGACGGAGGCGATCCGCCGCGAGATCGCGAAGTTCAGCAGGCCGATCAGCACGATCAGGAGGAACAGCAGCCACGCGATCGCGGCCGCCTCGCCGAAGTTCTGGCGGAAGAACGCCATCTCCCAGAGGTAGAGGACGGTGGTCTGGAACTGCCGGTCCGACCCGCCGATGCCGCCCGCGTTCGACACGTCGAACAGGCGCGGCTCGGCGAAGATCTGCAGGCCGCCGATGGTGGCGGTGATGATCACGAAGATCAGGGTCGGCCGGATGCTGGGGATCGTGATCGAGCGGAAGCGGCGGAACGCGTTCGCCCCGTCGATCGCGGCCGACTCGTGCAGCTCGCGCGGCACGGCCTGCATGCCGGCGAGGAGGATGAGGGCGTTGTAGCCGGTCCAGCGCCAGTTGACCATCGTCGCGATCGCGACGTGGCTGGCGAGGCGGTCGTTGGTCCACTCGATCGGGCTGATGCCCACCAGGCCGATCAGGTTGTTGATCAGGCCCTCCTGGTCGCTGAACACGCTCGAGAAGATCAGCGCGACCGCGACCGGCGAGACGATGTACGGCAGCAGGACGCTCATCCGCCAGAAGGTGCTGGCCCGCAGCGCCTGGTCGAGGGCGGCTGCGAGCAGCAGCGCGACGGCGAGCTGCGGGATCGTGGAGAGCAGGAAGATGCTCAGCGTGTTGACGATCGAGTTCCAGAAGAAGCGGTCGCCGAGCACGGCCGCGAAGTTCGCGAACCCGACGAAGTCGCCCTGGCCCTGCAGCAGCTGCCAGTCGTAGAGCGACACGACGAGCGTATAGACCAGCGGGAACGCTCCGGTGAGCGCGAAGAGCAGGAAGAACGGCGAGATGTAGAGGTAGGGCGAGGCCTTCACGTCGAAGCGGCTCGCGCGCTGGCGGAAGGTCAGCGGGAGTCGGGGCGCCGGGCGCCGCTTCCCCGCGGGGGGCGTCGCCGTGGTCGGCGGGGTGAGTGTGCTCGTCATGGCGCTCTCTTCGAGGTCGAGTCGGAGTCGGAGGGGTGCGGCGGGGCCGGCCGGGAGGGTCTCGGGCGGCGGGGCCGGAGTCTCTCGTGCGGCGGGGCCGGCCGGGAGGAGTCGCGGGCAGCGGGGCCGGAGAGGCCTCGGCCGGCGGGCGGCAGCGTTTCTCCCGTGCGGCGAGGTGGCCCGGGATGCGGGCGGCCCGGCCGCACGGGGACCGGGAGGTCCGGTGGCGGCCGGACCTCCCGTGATGGTGGGGCCTCGTCCCGGAGGGGTCAGCCCCCGGGTGTCGGCCCGACCGGATCAGTCGACGAGCTCACCGAGGAGCTGGAGCGCCTCGTTCCAGCCCTCCTTGCCGTCGATCTCGCCGCGGTCGACCTTCTGCAGGACCGGTCCGAAGACGTTCTCCTGGATCAGCGAGTCGTCCGGGCCCTTGTACTGGGCGACGACGCCCTCGGCGCGCTGCGCGAGGATCGCGCCGGTCGGGGAGTCGTTCATGCCGGGGTCGGGAGCGGCCGCGGAGGCGAGCTCCTTCTGCGCGTCGAGGGTGCTCGGGAACGGTCCGGCCGCCTCGAACGCCTTCAGCTGCTGCTCCGGCTCGCTGAGCCACGACGCCAGCGCGGCGGCCTCGGCGGGGTGCTTCGACTGGGTCGGGACGGAGAGGAACGAGCCGCCCCAGTTGGCGGGGCCGCCGGGGAAGACGTCGGCGAAGTCCCAGCCGGTGGCCTCGGCGTTCCCGCCGCCGGCCTCGACGTTGCTCTTCAGCGTGCCGAACATCCAGCCCGGGCAGACGAAGGTGGCGAAGGTCTGGTCGGTGAACGACTTGCCCTTGTTCCAGTCCCACGCCTTCTGCGCGGCCGAGAGGCCGGAGGCGGTGGCGTCGGTCAGCTGGCCCCAGCGCTCCTCGAGCTCCGGGTTGCCCTCGACGTTCAGCTCGCCGTCGGAGGTGTAGTACCCCTCGGGCAGCTGGTTGACCATGGCGTTCCAGACGAATCCGGAGTGGTCGAACCAGGCCTTGCCGGTGGCGTCGTGGTACTTCTGACCGGCGGCGAAGTAGTCGTCCCAGGTCGCGTCCGGTCCGCCGAGCATCTCGGCGACGGCGGCGCGGTCGGTGGGCATGCCCGCTGCCTCGAAGGCGGCGGTGTTGTAGCAGAGGCCCTCGGGTCCGATGTCGGTGCCGTAGCCGATGACGCGCCCCTCGGGGTCGGTCGCCTGCTCGTACTTCCAGTCGACCCAGTCGGCCTTGCGGTCCTCGATGCCGTGGTCGCGCAGGTCGACGAACTGGTCCGAGACCTCCATGACGGAGCCGAGCCAGCCCTCCTCGATGGCGACGACGTCGGCGAGTCCGGAGCCGGCGGCGAGCTTGGTGAACGCGTCGGTCCGCGCGTTGCCGCCGGTGTCGATGTTGTTCGGGACGATGGTGATCCCCGGGTTGGCGTCCTCGTACTCGCCGTAGAGCTCGTCGAAGCCCATGGCGTTGAACGTGGTGACGGTCAGCTCGATCTCGCCGCCCTCGGAGGCGTCGGATCCCGACGAGCATCCGGTGACGATCAGGGCGAGGGCCGAGGCGCCGGCGATCGCCGCGGCGATCCTGGTGCGTCGTGAATAGGGCACGGTCACTCCTTCGTGATGGTGGTGGGGCACCCCTGCGAGCGCTCTCACGCGTGCTGTTCCGCGTATGTGAGAGCGCTCTCACGAGGTGTGCGGCGAGCTTACGCACGCCCCCGCGGAGAGGTCAAGCGTTTTCGAGAGAGCGCTCTCATCCACTTGTTGGTCCCCGCCCAGCCGCGCGCCTCCCCGCCGCCCTCGCCCCGCGAGAACGCAGAAGTCGCGGTACTCGAACGCGAGTACCGCGACTTCCGTGGACTCACCGCCCTCTGCCGATCGAGTAGCGGCTACTCGACCAGCAGGCCGACCTCAGCCCACCAGCACCGCGAAGCCCTGCGCGGGCAGCTGCACGGAGACGGCTCCGGACGGCGACGTCTCGCTCACGAGCGCGCCGTCCTGCGAGTAGACGCGCAGCGTGCCGGAGCCGCCCGAGACGCCGATCGCCGTGGTGCGCACTCCGTCGGTGGAGTTGCGGATCAGCTCGGTGCGGCCGCCCTCTCCTCCGACCACGAGGCGCGTCACCAGCGGGCGCACCAGCAGCGCGTCGAGGCGCGTCTGCCCACTCAGCGGGCGGACCTGGACACTCGTCGATCCGGTCGGCACGGTGCGGCGGAGCTTCTCCGGGAGCAGCGCGCCCGACGCCTCCGTCACCCCCTGCGACCCGACGGTCGAGCGGAGCAGGTCGAGCGGCCGCTTCCCCGACGTCCAGACGCTCAGCGGCGTGCGCTCCGTGCCTCGCTGCGGCTGGTCGATGACGGCCTCCACCACGCGGTCCTGCGTGGACGGGCCGATCGGGATCGAGATCGCGCGGCGCGGGTCGGTCAGCGAGAGGTACGAGCCGCTCCAGCCGGCCTCCCCGGTCCAGGACGACTCGGGCGTGACGACGGTGCCACCGCGCGCGCTCTCGGCCTCGACCAGCGTCAGCCCGTCGCGCGAGCGCTCGGTGGCGACGGAGCGGGCGCGGTCGGCGACCTCCGGGTGCGCGTCGAGCGCCAGCATCGCCAGCAGGCCGTGGATGGTGCTCTCGGCGCCGCTGTTGCTGTTGACGGACCCGTCGGCCTGGACGCCGTCGAAGACGACTCCGGTGGCCGGGTCGTAGACCGGGCCGAGGCTGCGGTTCAGGCCGAAGAACCAGGCGCCCTGCACGGCCGCGAGGTCGGTGAAGGCGCTGGAGCCGGTGGCGTCGGCCAGGGCGAGCGAGTTCTGCAGGCGGGAGTCGGCTCCGTACGCGATCTGCACGCGGTCGGTCGGAGTAGGGTTCCAGCCGTTGTCCGGGCCGCCGGCGGTGAGCAGCTCCGGAGCGAAGCGGGCTCCGTCGACGAGCGCGGGCTCGAGGAGCGAGGAGTCGTCGAGCGCCGCGGACGACGCGGCCAGGCCGCCGGCCATCTGCGACGACCAGGAGTGCCAGAGCGTGCGCGACTTCGTCCACGGGAGGATCGCGCCGTACGGCCAGGCGGTGGTGTCCGCCTCCGTGGTCGTGGTGCGGGCGTAGGCGGCGACGCCCTCGGCGAGCTCGGCCGTGCTCGTGCGCACCGCGGAGTCGTCGGGGGCGGCCTCGAGGTAGGCGGAGAGGCCGAGCAGCGCCTCCGAGGTGGCGTCGGCGCCGTCGACGATCAGCCAGGCCGGCACCTGCACGCCGTCGGCCTGCGCGTACTCGCCGTAGCGCGTGAGCACCTCGCGGTCGACCGCCGCGACGCCGAGGCGCAGCCGCTCCTGCAGGAAGGCGGCGAACTCCGGGTCCGTGTCGCGGAACGCCGCGTAGCCCTCGCCGAGCGCCCAGAGCGTGCGGGCGAGCCAGTAGCTGTCCTCGGAGTCGCTCGGGTCCGGCAGCTCGACCGGCTCGGCGCTCGCGTTGAGCTCCCCGTCGGTCTGCATCCAGAGCACCACGTTCCCGGCGTCGTCGCCCTCAGTGGTCTGGAAGTAGGCGAGGGCGCGGAGCGTCTCGAAGGCCTTCTCGCGGCTCTCGGTCGACCCGGTCTGCTGCCAGTGGCGGAGGTAGACGACCGCGGCGCGCGAGATGTCGTCGGTGTTGAACGCGCCCTGCTCGTAGTCGCCGGTCGCCGGATCGAGGCGGCCGCCGCCCACGCGCTCGAAGGTGCCGCCGTCGCGGGCGTCGGCGTAGGTCCACGGCATCACCAGGGTCGGCTCCTCGTCGAGCCGGTAGGTGGTGTGGCCGGGCTCGGGCACCGGAGTGGCGGTGTCGAGGAGGAAGTCGAGGTGCGCCGTGTTCGTCAGCGGCTCGGCCGCCTGTGCGGGGGTCGCGCCGAGGGCGAGGCCCCCGACGGTGAGGGCGGCGGCGGCCAGGACGGCCGCCGATCTGGTGAGCGTGTTCGTCATCGAACTCTCCTTGGGTGGGGTGTGAGGGGCGGATCTCGATAGGCCCGCGATACGGGCTGCTCGATCAGCGGGAGGCGCCGGCGGACTCGATCAGCGGCGTCAGCCGTCCGTGCGGACGAGGCGGGCCGCGCCGATCTTCGAGTCGGCCATGCCGTAGAAGACGTAGTGCTGCCCGTCGATCTCCTCGATCGCCGTCGGGAAGACGACGTTCGGGACGATCCCGCTGCGCTCCTCCTCCGTCTCGGCCTCGAGCAGCGGCTCGGCGGTGCGCGCGATCACCCGCGACGGGTCGTCGCCGTCGAGGAGGATCGCTCCGGCCGAGTAGTTCACGTGCTGCTGCTGCGCGAAGGCGCTGTCGATCACTCCGGTCACCCCGTGGTGGATGAGCAGCCACCCCTCGGGCACGCGCAGCGGCGCGGGGCCGCCGCCGACCTTCAGCTCCTCGAACGGGAACTCCGGGCCGGCGAGGAACCGGTGCCGGGTCCAACGCGTGAGGTTCGCCAGATCCCGGTCCACCTCGTCCACCGGCACGTAGCTGATCCAGATGCTCTGCCGCGGGTCCTCGATCCCGGCCGGGAGGCGCACGCCCTCGCCCGGCCGCGTCTCGCCGAGGTCCCACATCGGCCGGTGCAGCACGGCGAACGAGCGCGTGCCGTCCGGTGCTTCGACGATCTCGGGGAAGAACACGCAGTCCTTGTTGTGGAACAGGCCCAGGTCGATGTCGAGCGCGTCGTCGTAGGCGAAGGTCACCGGGCCCAGGCGCCGCCAGGCGCGGAGATCCTCGGACACGGCGAGCGCCGTCCGGGGCCCGAGCGGCCCGTAGGCGACGTAGGTCATCACGTGCAGGCCGAGCGCCTCGATGAAGGTGATCCGCGGATCCTCCACGCCTGCGTTGTGCGCGCCGCGCTCGAAGCCGCGGTCGGGCGCGAGCACGACGCCCTCGCGCTCGACTCCGACGGGCACGCCGCCCTCGACGATCACGCGGGCGAGCCCCACGCGGGAGACGTTGCCGGCGGCGACCATCCGGGGCAGGAGGTAGAGCTCGCCGTCGGGTCCGCGGCCGCTGCCGGGGTTGAGCACCCCCTCGGCTTCGAGCTCGTCGCCCGGGGCGGGCTCCATCACGACGCCGACGCGCTCGAGACGGTAGGGGACAGTGGTGAGGGTGGGAGACATGGTCAGCCTTTCACTCCGGATCCGAGATCGGTCGAGACGAAGTAGCGCTGGAACACGATGAACAGCACCACGACGGGCGCGGCGAGCACGACGGCTCCCGCGAGGATCGCCCCGAACGGGTTGTCGGTCGACGACGCCACGTTCGAGATGTAGTTGGCCAGGGACACGGCGAGCGGCTGCAGCGACGCGTCCTTGGTGATGAGGAACGGCCAGAGGAACTCGTTCCAGGGGCCGATGAAGGTCAGCAGCACGGCGGTCACCAGCGCGGGCCGCACCAGCGGGAGCGCGATGGTCCACAGCAGCTTCAGCTCGCCGGCGCCGTCGATCCGGGCCGCCTCGAACAGCTCCTTGGGGAGCTGCAGGAAGTACTGCCGGAAGATGATCACCGCCGTCGAGTTGATGGCGAACGGCAGGATCATCCCGAGGTGGCTGTCCGCGAGGCCGTAGTCGCGCGCGATCAGCACGTAGAGCGGGATCTGCAGCAGCTGGAACGGGATGACCTGCACCAGCAGGGCGAGCGCGAACACCGCGTTGCGCCCCCGCCACTGCAGCATCGCCAGCGCGTAGCCGGCGAGGACGCCGAAGAACACCGTGCACAGCAGCACTCCGCCGGTGAAGATCCCGGAGTTGACCAGGCCGGTGAGCAGGCTGATCCGCTCGTTCACGTTGACGTAGTTGTCGAGCGTGAGGTTGCCCGGCTCCGGGATCGCTCCCGCCAGCGTCGGGTCCGGATCCGTCTGCAGGGAGCCGACGATCATGTAGTAGAAGGGGAAGAGGAAGACGATCGCGCCGATCGCGAGCACCACTCCCCGCAGGATCACGGCTCCGCGGCTCGAGCCGACGGGGCGCCTCCGCGGCGACGTCTCCGGGGCTGTGGCGGCGGGCACGGCCGAGGCGGCGCCTCCGGCACTGGACAGGGTGCTCATGAGTTCCTCTCCCCCGCGAAGCGGTTCTGCAGATAGGCGATGACCAGCACCAGCAGCACCAGGACCACGCCGATGGCCGAGGCCACGTCGGGCTGCCCCTGCTGGATCCCGAGCTGGTACATCAGCAGCACGGGCGAGGCGGACGCGCCGTTCGGGCCGCCTCCGCCGGTGAGGAGGTAGGGCTCGGTGAAGAGGTTCGCCCCGGTGACGGTCGACACCAGCAGCACCAGGAGGGTCGCCGGCCGCACGCTCGGCACGGTCACCGACCAGAACTGGCGGATGCGTCCGGCGCCGTCGGTCGAGGCCGACTCGTAGAGCTCCTTCGGCACGTTCTGCAGCGCCGCCAGGTACAGCAGGATGTAGAACCCGAGCTGCTTCCAGGTGACGTAGAGCGCGATGATCGGCATCGCGAGCTGCTCGTTGATCAGCCACGACGGGTTCGGCGCGAGCGGCCCGAGGAGGCTGTTGACCAGCCCGTTCCCGTTGAAGAGGAACAGCCACACGCCGACGACCGCGACGCTCGCCGTGACGTAGGGCACGTAGAAGCTGACGCGGAGGAACGTCCGCAGGTGCACGACCTTGTCGAGCGCCGCGGCGAGCAGGAGCGAGAGCACCACCGTCAGCGGCACGTTGATGACCAGGAAGATCCCGATGTTGCCGAACGAGCGGATGACCTGCGGGCTCGAGAACGCCGTGACGAAGTTGTCGAGCCCGACGAACGGCCGCTCCACCTGCACGCCGGGAGCTGCGAAGAAGAAGTCGTGGAACGCGATCCAGACCGAGTAGACGACCGGGAACGCGAAGACCGCGAGCACAAAGAGGAGGTAGGGGCTGCCGAACAGCAGCCCGAGGGGCTGGGGCCCGAGGACGCGGTGCAGGAGGCTCCGCTTCCCCGGCGCCCCGGCCGGCGCGGGCCGGCGGGTGAGGGTGGTCACGGCCGGGTCACTGCTGGCCGGCGAGCCCGGTGACGGTCTCGGCCGCTCCGTCGAGCGCCGACTTCACGTCGCCCTCGCCGAAGATGACCGTCTTGCCCCACGCGTCGCGGATCGCCTGCAGCATCTGCACCGTGTTCGGCCCCGACGGCACCTCGATGGTGCGGCTCGCCTGGTCGCCGAAGCGCTGGTAGGCGGGGTTCGCCTCGAAGTAGTCGGCGTAGGTGGTCTGCAGGTCGGTGCGCAGCGGCATCTGGCCGGTGGTCTCGAGCAGCGAGCGGTCCTGCTCCTCGCTGGTCGCGAACTTCAGCACCTCCCAGGCGGTGCCCTTGTTGGCGCAGGCGGAGTAGAGGCCGACGTTCTTCGCGTCGCTGAAGGTCCAGGTGTCCTCAGCGGGCGTGCCGTCGGGGGTGGGCACCGAGACGGAGCCCCAGTTCAGGTCGTCGTAGACCGAGACCGCCCACGGGCCGACGATCGACATCGCGGCCTGGCCGTCGGCGAAGGCGTCGCCCTGGTACTGCTCGCGGCCGGCGAGGCCCCGGTCGTAGAGGCTCTTCCAGAAGTCGGCGACCTCGTAGCCCTCGTCGTCGGCGAAGGTAGCCTTGCCGTCCTCGACGAGGCTCGTCCCTCCGGTGGCCGCGGCGTAGAGCGGCATGAAGTCGAACTGGGTCTGGAAGAACTCGCTGGTGGGCGCGGGCTGGATCGCGGCGGGCGCGGCTCCCGACTCAACCAGCGTCTTCGACGTGGCGAGGAAGTCGTCGTAGGTCGACAGCGACGGGTTCTCGGGGTCGAGTCCCGCCTTCGCGAAGAGGTCCTTGTTGTAGAAGATGACGACCGGGTTGCTCTTCCACGGCATCTGGAAGTACTCGCCGTCGGCGTTCTGGTACTGCTCGGCGAGGTCGCCGCTGCGGGTCTCGATGTAGTCGGCGCCGCCGTCGAACTTCGACAGGTCGACGAGTCCGCCCTGGCGCTCGAACTGGCCGACCGCGCTGGGGGCCGTGTTGAAGACGAGGCACGGCGCGTTGCCGGCCGTGATCGCCGCTCCGATGACCTCCTCGCTGCTCTTGCCCGCGGGGATCTCCTGCCCGGTGATCTCCTCGTCCGGGTGGTCCGCGTTCCACGCGTCGACCATCGCCTTGCCCCACTGCACCTCCTGCTCGTTGTTCGAGTACCAGATGGTGATCGGGCCGGTGGCGGTGAGGTCGGTCGACGCTCCGCCACCGCCGCTGCAGGCGGTGAGGGCGAGGGTCGCGAGGGAGGCGGTGGCGATCCCGGTCAGCCAGCGTCTCGTCGTCGAGGGGGCCATGGTGTTCTCCTTGTCCGGCGTGCGCGACGGTGCGCACGCGTCTTCAGTGGGTCGACGGCCGCGGAGGAGCGGTCGAGTGGCGCACCACGAGCCCGGCGGGCTCGAGGTCGACGTCGGGGGCGCTGCCGGACTCGATGAGGTCGAGCAGCGTGCGGGCGGCCTCCTCGCCCCAGCGCGCGGGGCGCGTGCGGGCCGAGGTCAGCGACGGGTAGACGTGGGCGGCGATCTCGGAGTCGTCGAAGCCCGTGATCGAGAGGTCGTCGGGGAGCCGGAGCCCGCGGGCGTGAGCGACCCCGAGGCCGGCGATGGCCATGGGGTCGTTGCCGAAGACGATCGCGGTGGGCGGGGTCGGGCTGTCGAGGAGCCGCTCCGTGGCCGCCGCACCCTGCTCCGCGCTGAAGTCGGTGGCGACGAGCGCGGTGGGCTTGAGCCCCGCGTCGGTGCAGGCCCGCGTGAAGGCTTCGCGGCGGCGGGAGGAGTGGAGCAGGTGGTCCGGCCCCGCGACGTGGGCGATGCGGCGGTGGCCGAGCTCCGCCAGGTGCCGGACGGCGTCGGCGATCCCGGCCGAGTCGTCCATCACGACGGCGGGTGAGGAGGAGCCCTCGAGGCGCCCGAGCGTGACGGCCGGGATCTGCAGCTCGGCGAGCAGCGCCGGCCGGGAGTCGTCCTGCCGGAGGTCGGTGAGGAACACGCCGTCGACGCGGCGGTCGGCCGCGAGCGTGCGGTAGACGGCCTCCTCGGAGGCGCCCGGGTCGACGACGCTGAGCACCAGCACGCGGCCGCGCTCGGCGAGCACCCGCTCCACTCCCGAGATGAAGGAGGGGAAGAACGGGTCGGCCGCGATGACCGCCGGGTCGCGCGCCACGACGAGGCCCACCGCGAAGGAGACGCTGGTGGAGAGGGAGCGGGCCGTGAGGCTGGGCCGGTAGCCGAGCTCGGCGGCGACCCGGAGGATCCGCTCGCGGGAGTCGGGCGAGACGCCCGGCCGGTCGTTGAGCGCGAACGAGACGAGCGCCTTGCTCACGCCGGCCTCGCGCGCGACGTCGAGGATCGTCGGTCTGCCCGCCATGGGAGCTCCTTCGCTCGTCGCCGCGTCTGAACCGGTTTTGTAAACCGGTTCAGAGCACCGTAGCAGGGTGGTGCGCGGAGGAGAAGAGGGAGGTGGATGAGGCGGTGCTCGTGCCACCTGGGGCGTGATTCCCGCCTGTCCCCGGTGCTGGGACGTGGACGCGGCGGCCGATCGCTACGGTGTCGGACGCCTGTGCAGGGGCGCCCGGGATGGCCGCCGAGCGAGTGGCTCCAGGCCGCTCACGGAACCGTCGTACGGCGGAATCTGAGAGCCCTCCGCGTCCCGACTCCGGCGCGTCCGCCTGGTGCTGGAGTGTCCCGGAGCCCGGTGACCCCGCAAGCACTCCCCCGACCCGAGAGAGAGAACGATCATGGCCCGCCCCCACACCGCCAGCCGCACCACGAGCGAGCAGCGCACCGAGCACGCCGAGCAGTACTCGGCCGGAGCCCGCTACGCGTCGGAGGCGTTCGGCACCTTCCTTCTGGTCGCCGGCGGCGTCGGCACCGCGGTCTTCGCCTCCGCCTTCCCCGACTCCGGCAATGCCCTCGGAGTCGGCTTCCTCGGCGTCGCCCTCGCCTTCGGCCTCACCGTGATGGCCGGCATCTACGCCGTCGGCCACATCTCCGGCGGCCACTTCAACCCCGCCGTCAGCATCGGTCTCGCCATCGCCGGCCGCACCGAGTGGAAGCACATCCCCGGCTACATCGTCAGCCAGATCCTCGGCGGACTCGTCGGAGCCGCAGTGGTCTTCCTCGTCGCCGCCGACGGCCCCGCCGGTTACCTGGCCGCCGCACGCGACTCCGGCTTCGCCTCCAACGGCTACGGCGCTGGATCGCCCGGCGGCTTCGGCCTCGGCGCGGTGATGCTGACCGAGATCGTCCTGACCGCCGTCTTCGTCGCCGTCATCCTCTCCGTCACCGCCAAGAGCGAGTACAAGGCCGTCGCGCCGCTGGCCATCGGCTTCACGCTGACGCTCGTGCACCTGATCAGCATCCCCGTGAGCAACACGTCGGTGAATCCGGCGCGGTCGATCGCTGCGGCGGTGTTCGCAGGGCCGGATGCGCTGGGCCAGGTGTGGGTGTTCATGGTGGCGCCGATCGTAGGTGCGGCGATCGCGGGGGTCGGGACGAAGGTACTGAACCGGCGGAAGTAAGGGGTTGAGGGGGCGTGCCGGCATAGGCGCGTCCCTTCGGACGAGGGGACGTAGACGCTCTCCACCCACCTCGGAGGAGACCCGGCTGAAGCCGCGCTCCCTCAGCCTGGTCTCGGAAGCAGGTAGAGCGGTCGAGAATCGGCCTCGCCCGTGGAAGTGCCAGGAGGGCGGCGTGTCCGTCCTCGGCTCCTTCGAGGAGCGCTTTCTTCCCGAATCGTTCGACTGCGGTCTTGCTCCCCGAGGTGGTCTCGCCGGAGACGTGCCGACGGTGCATCCCTCCGGTGGTGAGCGCGTCGAGGTGCACCCGAACGCCACGAACTACCGTTCGTGCGTTAGCAGACCAACTCGCCGTGGCACGGCTCCGCCTCGGAAACTCCCTTAGATGCGCGGAGCGAGACGTCCGCTGCGAGACGTCTTCCTGAGACGGGCGCGCACGCGAGATCCGTTGAGCCCCAGCGAGTTGCAGGCGAGGCGGCCGCGTGTCTCAGCAACCTGAGGGATGTTAGACCCCATCGCGGCAAGTTTTGGTGTCAGTCTCCACGCTGACGGCCTTAGTAGCCCGAAGCTGATCATTCGCGGTGACCAGCCCCCTATCGAAGCCGAGGCATCAGCAGCGAAGTGAGTACTAATCTGGTCGTCCCGCTAATCGGCGACGTCCGCGCCGGCTCTCGACACAAGCGTTCCGGGTGCGTGCCGGCAGGAGCAACAAACGAGGAGCGTCACGATCGTGCCGACGATAAAGGACCACAACGTGGCCTGGCTAGCGGCCACCTCGAATTAGTTCGCGTATCTAACGCAGCCCTTATCCATGCTGGGCACGATGTGGTTGCACCGAGGGCTGCCGTCACTCAACACCCATATCTGCAGCGGCCAGGAGAAGACGGTCACCGCAATGAGCCCGTATGCCAACGCGTGCGGGAGCGCCTCGCGTCTTGTAAATCTGACCTCGTTCCCGCGCGGCCAGGTGAAGCTCCACAAGACCACGGCGACGATGAGTCCCAGGAGGCCGTCGAGAGGCTCCCACGCGCCTTCCGTCACGATAAATCCAACGCTGACCGTCGGAATGGCAAGGAACAACGCCGCCGGATCCACTCGATCGCTCAACCGTTGCACCTTTCATTCGAGGCTCGTCACGATCAGGCTACTCGCCCAAGGTGAATCAAGGTCAGTTTGCGTCCCTCCCGGATGTGTCGGCGCACGGTCGCGCAGATCTCCTGCCGATTTGAACCAGCTCGAGCTGGATGAGTGCTCGACACCATCCAGAGGCAGACCAACGGCCAGCTCCGCGCCACGGAGCAGACAATCAGCAACCCGGAGCCGAGGGTCAACGAGCTTCGAGTTGCCGAGGCGCGCCGCCAGGCTCACGCCGCCAGCAGGTGCCGGTGTGAGCAAGTTCCCCCAGCCATACCCGATCAAAAGCGACTCGAACGGCTTCCATCCTCTGTAGTCTGGATGGAAATGCTGGATAAGCGGAAGGGGAAGTCGATGGCAGGGCCCTGGCTGTCGGCCGACGACATCGCTGGCCATCTCGGCATCACCAAAGACACCGTATACGCCTGGATCGCCGGCAAGGGGATGCCCGCCCACAAATTCGGGCGGCTCTGGAAGTTCCAGGTCTCCGAAGTCGATGAGTGGGTACGGCGCGAGAGCGCTTCGGACTCTGACATCCTGGGCTCGACGCGGAGGGACTAAGTGCGCATCATCGACAATGTCAACGAGCTGCTCGGCGACGACATGAGGGCAGAGGTCAGACCCGGTTCCAAGCTGCGCATCGCCGCCTCGACGTTCTCGATCTTCGCGTTCGAGGCGCTCAAGCGCGAGCTGTCGCAGATCAAGGAGCTGGAGTTCATCTTCACCGCTCCGTCATTCAACACCGTGAAGGCGACCGACAGGCCCTTGCCGGAGCGTCGTCAGTTCGAGGTACGGCACGGTCGTGGCTCGGAGTCGACCCTGTACGGTTCTGAGTTCGAGATCCGCCTACGGAACAAGCTCCTGCAGCGGGCCATCGCCCGCGAGTGCGCCGAGTGGGTGCGCGAAAAGGTCACCTTCCGCTCGAACCGGACGGGTTCCCCAATGCAGCCGCTCGCTGCTGTGGATGGTGCGGCGGCATACTTCCCAATCCAGGGCTTCACAACCGCGGACCTCGGCTACGAGCGCGGGCCGGCGACGTCGAACTACGTCACCAAGTTCGAGGGCCCGAGCGAGACTCGCCAGTTCGTGCAGCTCTTCGACCAGATCTGGCACAACTCGGAGCAGCTCGACGACGTGACGCATACGGTCCATGACCACATTGCGAGCGTCTACGCGGAAAACTCGCCGCAGCGGGTGTACTTTCTGATTCTTTACAACCTCTTCTCCGAGTTCCTCGACGACATCTGCGAGGACGTGCTGCCGAACGACCTGACCGGCTACCAGGGCACCGAGATCTGGAACGCGCTCTACAACTTCCAGAAGGACGCCGCGACGGGCGTCATCAATAAGCTGGAGACCTACAACGGCTGCATCCTCGCCGACTCGGTCGGTCTGGGGAAGACATTCACCGCGCTCGCCGTCATCAAGTACTACGAGCTACGCAACAAGTCAGTGCTTGTGCTTGCGCCGAAGAAGCTTACCGAGAACTGGACAAACTACAACGCAAATCTGACGACGAACATCTTCTCGCAGGATCGCTTCAACTACGACGTGCTGGCCCACACTGACCTCTCGCGCGAGTCGGGGGAGTCACTTGGCATCCCGCTCGACCGGGTAAACTGGGGCAACTACGACCTCGTGGTCATCGACGAGTCCCACAACTTCCGCAACGCGGACTTCACGACCGAAAAGGAGACGCGGTATCAGCGCCTGATGCGCAAGGTGATCCGCGAGGGCGTGAAGACGAAGGTACTGATGCTGTCGGCGACACCCGTGAACAATCGTTTTAACGACCTACGTAACCAGCTCGCGCTGGCCTACGAGGGAGACTCCGCACAGCTTGCCGCGAAGCTCAATATCTCCACGACGGTGGAAGAGGTTTTCCGTCAGGCGCAGCGCGCCTTCAACGAGTGGTCGGACTTGCCGCGCGAGGATCGCACAGCAGAAGCGATCCTGTCGCGCCTAGATTTCGACTTCTTCGAGCTGCTCGACTCGGTGACAATCGCGCGCTCGCGCAAGCACATCCAGGCGTTCTATGATACCTCCGACATCGGTGCATTCCCGGAACGGCAGCCGCCGAAGTCGGTGCACGCGCCGCTGACCGATCTGCCGGAGGCTCCGACGTTCAATGAGATCTTCGACCAGCTCCAGTCGCTCACGCTCGCGGTCTACGCGCCGCTCGCCTACGTCTTCCCAAGCCGGACCGACAAGTACGAGCTGCTCTATGGCAACATCGGCGGGGGCCACAACGTCGCGGGCGGCTCGGTCGCGAACCTCGGTGCAGTGAACCGCGAAAAAGGCATCCAGAAGCTGATGACCGTCAACCTCCTGAAACGGTTGGAGAGCAGCGTGGAGGCATTCCGCCTCACGCTCAACCGTCTGGAGATGACCGTCGCGGAGGCGCTGGAGGCGATCGATAACCACGCCAGCGCGGTCACAGACGTCGCATCGAGCCTGGCCGACCTGGATGCCGACGACGACGGTTTCGAGTTCCCCACGAGCGGTACCGTCGGCAAGAAGGTGCAGATCGACCTCGCAGACATGGATGTCGAGTCCTGGAACCGGGATCTCTCCCACGACGGGCTCGTCATCTCTCGACTCCTCGCCTCGGTCGAAGCGATCACCCCCGAGCACGACCTGAAGCTGCGCATCCTTAAGGAACTGATCGAGGCGAAGTTCGCCGAGCCGATCAACCCCGGCAACCGCAAGGTGCTGATCTTCTCGGCCTTCGCTGACACAGCCTCCTACCTCTACCGGGAGCTCAGTCCAGCGCTGAAGCATCGCGGCTACGAGTCGGCGCTGGTCACTGGCCAGGGCAACCCGAGCACGACACTCGGCAAAGGCTTCGGTTACCAGCAGGCTCTTACCCTGTTTTCCCCGCGCTCGAAGCAGCGCCATCTCGTGATGCCCAAGGAGTCGAACGAAGTCGACGTGCTCATCGGCACGGACTGTATTTCTGAGGGCCAGAACCTCCAGGACTGCGACTACGTCGTCAACTACGACATCCACTGGAACCCGGTCAGGATCATTCAGCGCTTCGGCCGCATCGACCGGATCGGATCAACGAACGAGCGCATCCAGCTCGTGAACTTCTGGCCCGACATCTCCCTCGACGACTACATCAACCTCAAAGAGCGCGTCGAAAACCGCATGATCATCGCCGACCTCGCCGCGACCGCCGATGACAACGTGCTCACTCACGAGTCGAGCGATGCCGCATTCCGCAAGGAGCAGCTCCGCAAGCTCCAGGACGAGGTCATCGAGCTGGAGGACGTACGTACCGGTATCTCCATCACCGACCTCGGGCTCAACGATTTCCGCATGGACCTGCTCGGGTACACCAAGGAGTATGGTGACCTGGCAGGCACGCCCAAGGGCCTGCACGCCGTCGTGCCGGCCAATCGCGAGAAGGGGCTCAAGCCAGGTGCACTGTTCGCACTCCGGAACATCAACGCCGACGACTTGCTGCACCGCGGCAACCGCCTGCACCCGTATTACCTCGTCTACCTCGACGACGAGGGCAACGTTATCGCCGATCACACTGAGGTGAAGTACCTCCTTGACCTCATCCGAGCCGGATCCCGCAACCACGACGAGCCCGCCTGGGAGGTGTGCCGGGTCTTCAACGCGGCCACCCGCGACGGCGCGGAGATGGGCAAGTACAGCGCTCTGCTCACCGAGGCGATCCGCTCCATGATCGACGTGACAGAGGAACGCGATGTCGACAGCCTCTTTAGCCCCGGCCACACCACCGCGCTCGTGCAGACCATCGCCGGGCTCGACGACTTCGAGCTGATTGCCTTCCTCGCTATCGTCGAGGAGCCGGCCGATGACTGAACCCGTCCTGTACCGCTGGCCCCAGGCCGCAAAGTTCGGCCGCGTCGTGCCTAAGACGAAGTTCTTCGAGCACGGCAACGTGCGCACCGCGCTGCGCGAGAGATTTATCGAGGACATCCAGCGCGTCACCTGGGCCTACAAACTCGCCGAATCAACAATCCCGCTGAAAGGCACCAAAGCGGTGCCGGAGATCCAGGTCTTCACCGTCGAGACGAAGGGCGGCGATGTCGGCGACGACGTGTTGACCGCCATCGACAAGGCGGTCCACTTCCCGATCCTCTTCGAGGTGTTGAGAGGCGATGTCGTGCGCATGGTCGCAGCGCACAAGACGCTTGGCGGCGCGACCCCGAAGGTCGGTTCCTTTTTCACGACCGCGTGGCTTCCGCTCGATACCGCCCGCACTCCGCTGCCGACCGCCATCGACTTGGCTACCCTCTACGAGGCGCTGCTGGCCCCGCTGCTCCCCGTCGCGTCACGCCGCGGCGAGTCCGTGTCGGCTGCCACCGAGAGAATGCAACGGGCCAAGAAGTTCCAGCGCGAGATCGCTGCACTGGAGCGTAAGCTCCGCACCGAGCCGCAGCTCAACCGCAAGGTAGAGCTGCGGCGAGCACTGAAGGACAGTCAGGCCGCACTCGCGGCACTGGTATGAGCGCACCAAGAGGAACCCGATGGAAATGCCGGAGAAGCTGGAACTGCAGTCGGTCGACGCCACAAGGAAGAACGTCGAGGCGATTGCGGCCCTCTTCCCGAACGTCGTGAAGGAGGCGCGCGACGCGGACGGTGAACTGATCCACCGCGTCGACTTCGAGGCGCTCCGCCAGGAGCTGGACGACTACGTGGTGGAGGGCAAGGAGGTGTATCAGATCGACTGGCCGGGCAAGCTCGAGGCGGAGTTCCTCTCGAACACCCCCACGGCGAAGACGCTCCGGCCGAATCGTTCGGACTCGGTCGACTTCGACACCACGAGGAACCTCTTCATCGAAGGGGATAACCTCGAGGCGCTGAAGCTCGTCCAGGAGTCGTATCTCGGCAAGGTGCGGCTGATCTACATCGATCCGCCCTACAACACCGGGAGCGACCTCGTTTACCATGATGACTTCGCGTCCTCGAAGCAGGAATACCTCTGGAAGTCCGGGCAGGTGAACGACACGGGCGAAAAGCTCGTCGCGAACACGAGCGCGAACGGTCGCTTCCACTCCGACTGGCTCAGCATGGTCTATCCGCGCCTCCGGCTCGCAAAGCGGTTCCTCGCGCAGGACGGCGTCATCCTCGTCAGCATCGGCGACGCCGAGCAGGCGTCGTTGCGCCGGCTCATGGACGAGGTCTTCGGCGAGCAGAACTTCATCGCGCAGCTCGTATGGGAGAAGGGGCGCAAAAACGACGCGAAATTCTTTTCTACCGGGCACGAGTACGTCATGGTCTACGCAAAGTCGCAGTTATACCTGCGCGAGCAGAAGACGAAGTGGCGAGAGGAGAAGCCGGGCGCGCGGGAGATCTGGGACGAGTACCTCCGTCTCCGCGAGATGCACGGTGCGGACGATTCCGCCATCGAGAAGGACCTCTCTGCCTGGTTCACGGCGTTGCCGCGCACCGACCCGTCGAAGAAGTGGGCGCGCTACAAGCGGGTCGATGCGAACGGTCCGTGGCGTGACCGAGACATCTCTTGGCCGGGTGGGAACGGGCCGACCTACGACGTCGTTAACCCGGCCACAGGTCAGGCGGTGAAAGTACCCGAGGCTGGCTGGCGCTACAGCAGTCCTGACGAAATGAAGCGTCAGATCAAGCTCGGGCTGGTCGCATTTCGCGAGGACGACCCGACCGCATCGCCGTTCCGAAAGGCACATTTGCGTCCCGTCGCGGATGAGACGGTTGATGTCGAGGACGACGAGGCCGAAGAGACCGAAGACGAGGCGGAGCTCGCGACACAGGTCAGAGGAACGTACTTCTACAAGCAGTCGCAGGTGTCGGTGAAGCACCTTCGGGCCCTCATGGGTGCGAAGGTCTTCAACAACCCCAAGGATCATGAGGCGCTGTCACGGCTGTTCGAGTACGTGCTCAATGGTCACGACGGGATCGTCCTCGACTTCTTCGCCGGCTCCGGCACGACCGCCGAGGCCGTCTTCGAGCTTTGCGCTCGAACGGGTCTGAACTGTCCGGTCGTGCTTGTGCAGCTCCCGGAGTCACTCGAAGACAATCTAAAGACTGCGACTGGGGCAGCGAAGACCACGATCCAGAACGCCATCCGGCTACTGGAGAAGCTCGGCAAACCGCTGACGATCGCTGAGCTGACCAAGATCCGAATCGCCAATGCTGGCACGGCTATCCTTCGCGACCGGAAGCCCTCCAGCTGGAACGGCGACGTCGGTTTCCGAGCCTTCACGATCGCCACGAGCAACTACGTGCCGGTGTCGGCGACTCCGGACAGGACCGATCAGACTCAGCTTGCGGGGCTCGTCGAGACCTTCAGGGCCGATCGCACGAGCGAGGACATCCTCTTTGAGGTGCTCATGAGCTACGGGCTCGAACTGTCAGCGCCGGTCACCGTCGAACAGGTCAACGGTCATGAGGCCCTGGTAGTGGACCCGGAGGTCACTGCACTCATCGCGTGCCTGGATGACGCAGTCGATGATGCGCTCGTGCGGGAGGTCGCGAAGCGGCAGCCTTTGAAGGCTATCTTCAAGGACTCCGCGTTCGCATCGGACTCTGCGCGCATCAACGCGAAGCAGATCTTTCAGGAGCTTTCGCGCGACACCGACTTCAAGGTCCTGTGAGCCGATGAAGCTCCAGTTCAAGGTCCAGGAGTATCAGACGGCCGCGGTCGATGCCGTGATCGACTGCTTCCGTGCGGTGCGCCGGCAGCCGTATGCCGATGGCGTGAAGTACAAGATCGACCCCGGCAAGATCGACAGTACGCCAGCGTCGGACCCGAACGCGGCGTCGATGCTCGCCGGACTCACGTCCGCGCCGCCCGAGCCGCCGAAGGAACTCGGACCCGGTCTTCGCAACACCGAAGTCGTACTGAGTCAGGCGGAGGTACTTGAGAACATTCACGCAGTGCAGCGTCGCACGCGGGGGCTGCCCCTCTCACCTAGCGTCATGACGAGCCCTGCCGCGGGTCTCAACCTCGACGTCGAGATGGAGACCGGCACCGGCAAAACCTACGTCTACACCAAGACGATCATGGAGTTGCACCGGCAGTTTGGCTGGTCGAAGTTCATCGTCGTCGTCCCGAGCGTCGCCATCCGCGAAGGCGTCAAGAAGTCTTTCGAGATCACCGCTGACCACTTCCTCGCCGAGTATCGGACGCAGGCCCGCGCCTTCGTCTATGACTCTGACCACCTGGAAGACGTCGAGACTTTCGCCTCCGATGCGGGCATCCAGGTCATGATCATCAACGCGCAGAACTTCAACCGGGATGCGAAGAAGGCCACCGGCGACACCGACCAGAAGGGCAAGGCGTCGGGCCTCAGGATGTTCAAGGTCCTCGACGGCTTCAAGTCTCGCCGTCCAATAGACGTCATCGCAGCGAACCGGCCGATCCTCATCATCGACGAGCCGCAGCGCCTCGGCAGCAACCCGAACCGGCCGAGCGAGACGCTGAAGGCTCTCGGGCATTTCAACGCACTCTTCGCGCTTCGCTATTCAGCGACCCACGCCATCGAGCACAATAAGGTGCATCGTCTCGATGCTCTCGACGCCTACAACAAGAAGCTCGTCAAGAAGATCGCCGCGCGCGGCATCAGCGTCAAAGGTCTCGTCGGCAGCAGCGCGTACCTCTACGTCGATGGCATGGAGCTCGGTAAGGGCGCCGACTTCCCAAAGGCGCGCGTCGAGCTGGAAGTCCAGGCCCGCGGTGGCGGCATCACGCGCAAGACGGTCAAGCTCAAGAAGGGCGACCGGCTGCACGACATTTCCGGCGGTATCGAGGCATACAACGGTCTCGTGGTCGACGACGTCGACGCGATCGCGAACACCGTGACCTTGATCGACGGCCAGGCACTTCAGGTAGGCCAGGTCACCAACGACGTGACCGTTGAGCAGAAGCGCCGACTGCAGATCCGGGAAGTCATCCGCGCCCACTTCGACAAGGAACGCCAGCTCTTCAGGCTCGGGATCAAGGCGCTCTCCCTCTTCTTCATCGACGAGGTCGCGAAGTACCGCGATTACGAGCGACCGGACCGAATGGGCGACTACGCCCGAATGTTCGAGGAAGAGTACGAGGCACTCAAGGGGGAGAAACTTGGCGAACTCGACCTCGACGAATCGTCCGGCCTATACCGCGCGTTCCTCGAGCGCGACACCGTCGGGGACATCCACAACGGCTATTTTTCCAAGGACAAGAGCGGGCGCTGGATCGACAGCGACAGCTCGGATGCGTCAGACGAGCGGCAGGGCGTCTCGAAGGATGCGGAAGCATACGACGCGATCCTTCGCGACAAGGAGAAGCTGCTTGATCCGGACTTCCCACTACGGTTCATCTTCAGCCACTCCGCGCTCCGCGAGGGCTGGGACAACCCGAATGTATTCACCCTCGGTTTCCTCAAGAAAGCGACGGCCAGCGATTCCCGTAGGCAGGAAGTTGGACGAGGGCTTCGCCTCGCCGTCGACCAGCACGGCGACCGCGCCGACAATCCCATGACTGTTCACGAGATCAACGTCCTGACTGTCGTGACCGAGGAGTCATACGTCGATTTCGTCGCAGGATTCCAGAAGGAGACCCTCGGTCTGCTCAGTGCGAGGCCGCGAAAGGCGGAGCCGGAATTCTTCGTCGGCGCGGTGCTCCGCGATGGCGCAGCTGGAACTGAGCACAAGATCTCCGAAGAGGAGTCGAAGCAGCTCCAGCGTTGGCTGCAGAAGCATGACTTCGTCGACCTCGACGACCAGCTCGCGGAGAAGTGGGTCGGGAGGGCAGGCCCCCCGGAGATCCCGCCCCTACCCGACGCGCTCCAGCCGTATCTCTACCAGGTCGCCGAGCTGATCGACTCACTCAACGTGCAGGCACCTAAGGTCGACGACGGTCGAAAGACGAAGACGATCCCGAGGAACGAGACGAACTTCTCCAAGCGCGAGTTCCTAGACCTATGGGACCGGATCAACCGGCGCGCCATCTACCAGGTCAACTTCGACTCGCAGCAGCTGATTGACAACTGTGTCTGGGTCCTGGATTCCTCACTGCATGTCGCGCGCTTGCAGTACGTCGTCGTCCAGGGCGTCCAGCGTGACGTGATCGAGGTCGAGCATTTGACGACCGGGGAGAGCTTCAAGGTCTCGCGGACGAAGACCGAGGAGTCGTCGCTGAGCGCGAACTCGACCGTCTCGTATGACCTGCTCGGCGAGATCTCGGAGAAGACGCACCTCACACGGCGAAGCTGCTCCATGATCCTTTCTGGCATCATGCCGTCGACCTTCGAAATGTTCCGCCAGAACCCGGAGCAGTTCATCACGGAGGCATCTCGCCTGATCAACGAGCAGAAGATCGCGACGGTCGTGGCCGACATCGAGTACGATATCCTCGACGACCGTTATGACCTATCGCTCTTCACGGAGGCGCAGACAGGGCAAGATCTCGCGAAGGCCGTGCACACGCCGAACCGGAACGTCTACGAGTACGTCATCGATGACTCCGAGGTCGAGCGCGCATTCGGTGCGGCCCTCGACGTAAGCGAGGAGGTCGTCGTCTATACGAAGCTCCCGCGCGGCTTCAAGATCCCGACTCCGCTCAATGACTACAACCCAGACTGGGCGATTGCCTTGAAACAAGGCACGGTCAAGCACGTCTATTTCGTCGCCGAGACGAAGGGCTCGCTCTCCTCGCTCGAGCTCCGCCCCGCAGAGAAGGCGAAGATCGATTGCGCCAAGAAGCTCTTCAAGAGGCTCAACGAGGTCGCGGGCACCCCCGGCATCAAATACGACGTCGTCCGCAGTTACGATGACCTGCTGCAGCTTGTAGGAGCGTAGGCCGGATGGTCATCGAGCTGTATTTCTCTCAGCACTTCGGGGTATCGCCGAAGGTGCTGGAGGACTACGGCGCGTTCGACGTGAGCCTCGCCTCCGATTTGCCTCTCTTCGTCGACCCCTTCCTGCTCTTCAACAGCAAGAAGCAGGAGTACCGCGATCTACACGACGGAATGATCCGCTACCTCATATTCCTCCGCGACCGGGCCGCCCCCGATCTCGATCCGGGGCTGATCAAGTCCTGGTACATGTTCCAGGAGGTGAAGCAGAACTGGCTCGGGTTCACCGTCCTCGGCAACTCGGGGAGCGGACTCGGCAAGGACTTCGCCCGCGCGCTCCACAGCTCCCTTGGCTCGATCCTGAAGGGGTTCGGTTCGGAGTCGATCACTAAAGGTGCCCACCTGGAGAAGCTCGCGCTCATCAAAGAGGGCGTCGGACGCGACAACATCAGCGACTTCACCACGAACCTCATCAAGCGCTATCTACTGGAGTACACCCAGGCGTTCGCGCAGGCGCATCTGTCGGAGGACCGGCGTGGCACGTTCTCGGTCGCCCGAGCGGTCTTCAACTACGAGACCGAGAACTGGGAGTCGCGCCAGTACGAACTGCCCGCGCTCGGCGGGGACTACGTCCTGCTCACCCCGGCCGACATGCTCACCAAGGACGACACATGGATCAGTCGCTCTGACCTTGTGCGCGAGTTCAGCAGCATCCCCGACGCCATCGAAGACGACCAGCTTCGCGCGCAGGTCAACAACTACCTCTTCAAGAAGCTGAGTGACAACCCTACGAAGAAAGAGTACTCGGACCTGGCGGCAGCGGCGATCCTCCAGTTCCCCGAGGTCATCGACTACTACATCCGCCAGAAGGAGAACACCGGGGAGCAGGCAGTCGGCCTCAGCGCGCGACGGCGGCAGGAGGTCTTCGAGATCCTCGTGCAGATGGTGCAGAAGGTCGTCGAAGACATCCGCGCCAATACTTCGCTATACTTGACGCCGGTCAATAGCTACGACGAGGCGCTGATCCGCGCCAACGGCTTCAAGCAGTACGTCGAGAACCAAGACGGCTACCGGCTCCTCAACAAGCCCGGCCGGGAACGCCCTCTCGCCACGGAGAAGGAAGTCCAGCTCTTCTTCGGCCTCATCTTCTTCGGCAGCGAGTTCGACGTGAACCGCGAGGTCAACAATGGCCGGGGTCCCGTGGACTTCAAAGTGAGCAAAGGGGCCGTCAACAAATCGCTGATCGAGATCAAGCTCGCCAGCAACAGCCAACTGAAGCGGAATCTCCAGAACCAGGTCGAGGTCTACGAGAAGGCGAACAGCACGCGCACCTCGGTCAAGATGATCGTCTGTTACACGGAGGCGGACGTCGCGAGGGTCGATGCCGTCCTGAAAGAGTTGGATCTCCGCGGCGAGAAGTCGATCGTCGTCATCGACGCGCGCGCCGACAACAAGCCCTCGGGCTCGAAGGCCTGATCGCGACCGCTTCCGAGCCTGGTGGTCATGACAGGGCGGTTTCCAGCGGTCGTCGCAGGAATGTGGCTGGTCGGAGTACCGATCACTTCAGCCCTCCTCCTCGCAGCGGGGAGCTTTCTCGTCGTCGTCGGGCCGGGCCTATTCAACATCAAGAACATCTCGGTCCGGCAAACGGTCACACCACCCGAGACACTCGGTCGCACGAACGCCGCCGTCAAGATCGTGTCCTACACAGCGATGTCCCTCGGCGCCTTCCTCGGCGGATCAATCAGCACCTCCACGAGCCCAAGCACCATCATCTGTGTCTTTGACAGCTTGAGCGGAGTCCACTAGGACGGCTTGATCGACTACTACCTTGGGCCTTGCCGGGGAGTCGTGACGGTCTAATTCACGACCACCGGCACCGTTGATCATCTGACCCTGTGGCGTCAGCGATGGAAGGCAGGTATGGAGTCCAAGGTGGATCTGTATGCATGAATCCGACGTGATGCTCGCGTGGAGGAGCTCTCGATCCGGGAGCTGTCTCGCCGGCATGGCGTTGCCCGCGAGACGGCGCATGCAGCGCTGATTCAGGAGCCAGCGAAGGTGCTACCGCTCGTCCTCTCCGATGAGTGCGAGTAGCTCCTCGGCGGAGATTTGTTGCTCAGGGTCAGCCCGTCCTCTCATGAGGGCGAGCCCCTCGTTGGTGAGCACGTCTGCGGGGTCGCGCTTGTCTCCGGCGTCGGGCCAGCGGAATTCTTCAGCAATGGTGCCGTCCCAGGTCAGCACTCGATAGGCGTTCACGCACCTGCTGCATGCAGCAAGGTGCCCTGCCATGGCTTGCGCACCGGTCCCAACCGCTTCGGCGAGGTTGTTGTAGCTCGTCCAGCGCCCGGCGGGGAGAGCATCGAGGATGGAATGAGCTTGAGACCAATCAAATCGGCGCGAGTCGCTGAACCGCTCTCGGTACTGGGCGAGTACCGGCTCCTCTAGCGCAGGAGTCGCCCAGATTGTGGCTGCTTGCGCGGCGAGGGAGGCGGCGCGTTGCTCGATGTGGGCTGCCCCCCATTCTTCGATCTGGCCGAGTCCCTTGTTGAGGCGGAGGGGGCTGTCGCGGAAACCGCCTTGCATGTCTCGCTTCTCGTGGAACGGGCGGTCTGAGTACTCCGGGTTGTAGCCGGTAAGCGTCAGGTTCCCGAGCGTGTGGAGGTAGCGGTCGTGTACGGCTTCCCAGTCGGCGCCGAGCTCCTGCTGCCAGGCGCGGGTGACGTGCTGGGGCATGATGTGCTCGATGGTGTACTCCGCTGTGGAGACTTCTTCCTTCCGGCCGTGGTTCTCCATCTCGCGGAAGAAGTAGCCGCGCCGCTTCAGGTGATACATGTCCGAGGTTTTCAGGGCCTCCTCGAACTCCTCGTTCGTGGGGAATCGCCGATAGTCCGGGAGTGTCAGGAGACGGCTGCAGACGCTCTCGACGTAGTGTTCCGTGTCGATGGCGGAGGCGAGGGTCGCGAAGGTCTTGTTCAAGCTGTTCGTGGGGATCCGGCATACGGCGCGGCGGAACAGGTACGCGATGATCGCGTCGAGGATCTCAACGAACGCTCGACTGTCGAGAACGCCGGCAACGTAGTCCGCGTACAGACGCAGCTGGAAGGGGTAGGCGACCGTGGCCAGCTGGTCGAGCTCGCGAAAGCGC
This sequence comes from Rathayibacter sp. AY1C1, assembly GCF_002932105.1. Lineage (NCBI taxonomy): Bacteria > Bacillati > Actinomycetota > Actinomycetes > Micrococcales > Microbacteriaceae > Rathayibacter > Rathayibacter sp. AY1C1. Next base: position 26,567 of record NZ_PSWH01000003.1, read on the forward strand.
TTTGCCAGAGCCAGGTTCGTCTCCGCGCCGAGCGCCATGGCAGCGAACCAGCCGGCATGGTGGCTCAGGTCAGTTACCAGCTGATCGCGGGTGGTCCCGTTCCGCTCCTGGTCGAAGGCGTAGCTTTTGAACGCGTCGTAGATCTCGTCAATGCGCGGGATCGCGAGGGTTTTCACGGTGAGGAAGTGACGTACGAACTCGTCGAACCGGCCCTCGTCGGCTCCCTGGAACTGCCGCTCCATCGGGAACCAGTAGTCCTCGTAGAGACGCTCCTGCCTAGAGGGCGTCAGATCCATCAGCACGAAGTTCCGGATCAGATCAGCCTGGGACAACTTCTTGCCCGTTGCGTTCATCGACTCGAAGACGAGCTGCGGATCATCGGTGCCCCGGGTCAGCTTAACGTCGACCACGACGAGCTTGGCCAGGCCACGGCACACGTCGACGATGACGTCGGTTGTAGCTGCACGCAGAAGGTCCACGAAATATAGGTAGTTGCTGATCACCCGGGAATCCGAGGCCGGTAGCGGCGCGTCTCGGATGACAGCCTTCAGCGCCTCCTTGTCTCGCTGCGACAGGATCAGCTTGAAGAAACCGTCCCCCGACTCGAACTGGTTCGTCAAGTAGAGTCCGCGGATCTTCTGTGGAGCGAACCCCGCCACCGGCTCCCGCTCCTCCTCGGGTAGCTCATCCAGACGAGCAGCAAGGGCCGCGAGCAGCAACGTCACCGTCGTCACACGCTGCTGCCCATCGATGAGGAGGTCAGGCTCGCTCGATGTTCGGGTACCCTGACCTCGCTCGATGTAGACGATCGAGCCAGTGAAGTGACTGCTGAGCCCGTCCCGGGCGCCGGCGCGCGTGATGTCGGTCCAGAGCTGTCCGCACTCTGCCTCGCCCCAGGAGTACACGCGCTGGTAAATCGGTACGACGAAACGATCAGCCTTCTTCAACAGCTCCAGCAGGTTCGCGTCCACAGCTTTCAAAGCGTGTCTCCATCAAATTTTCGACTTGCATGATACGTGAGCGTACGTTGAGTGCAGTAATCGCTGCGAGAGGTCTACCGAATCCACGATATCCCTTACTGCAAGGAGCGCATTCTCCTCGGAAGAGGGGCTTTCGGTCGACTCCGCGCTCAACGAGGGGAACATCGAGCGAGCCGAGTTCCTCGCCGGCGTGGCCGACCGGCAGGCTCCGCGACCGTCCACGGCCTCGTCGAGCTCCTCGACGAGTGGGAACGTCTCGGAGGCATCTTGGACTTCGGTGCCGCGGAAGAGAAGTCGTGCTTCCTCGTCGCACGCGGCTCCGCTCCGGCGTCGAAGAGCATCTGGCCGCTGACGCTCTACCCGAGCGGCAGTGTCGAGGTCGTCTTCCAGCACATGCGGAGCCGCCCGCCATTCGACTCGCTCCCTCTGCGACAAGCGCTGCTCAGTCGCCTCAATACCGTCAGCGGCGTCGATCTGCCCGCCGACCGGTTGGAGAAGCGACCTTCCTTCGACCTCGAAGTCCTCGCCGACCGGTCTGCTCGACGGCAACTCGTCGAGGTGCTCGAGTGGTTCGTGGGCGAGCTGGCGGCGCACGACAACGCGGTTGTCGGCAGCAGCGGATGATCTGGGAGCAGATCATCGCGCGGGCTCGAAGAGCGGATCCGTTCTGGCGTCTCAGAACTCGTTTCCAGTGATGCCACTCGCCGCATCGAGGAGGAGTCCGCGCCGCCGCCTCGATACCGCCCCGCGGTGCTGACCTCAGGCTCCGAAGCGAAAGGAGAAGCGATCGTGAGCGGTTCGGGCCGCCCGGCTTGACCTCGCACCCACGGCCCATTGGCAGCCGGCCGGCTCCGGCCCCGAAAATCGCTAGCCGACAGGAGGCCTCGGGCACGGAGGACGAGAATCACCGCATTCCACCGCTCACTCAGCGAGCGACTTCCACAGCGAGGCGTTGGTCTCGCTCATCGCCCAGCCGTCGCCGGGCCAGAAGATCGGCCAGCGGGTGTCGCCGCCCATGCGGTTCTTCATCCACACCGTTGCCCGGCCGAACGCGCGCTGCATGGTCAGCGGCTCGACGCCGGTCACCTTCGCCACGTCCTCGAGGGCGACCGCCGACGGCGACGCTGCGGCCAGGACGTCGAGGACCTGGCAGAAGAGCTTGATGGACTTCGCTTCGCCGGATCGCAGGACCTCGAACTCCTCGAGGGTCCATTCTCGCGAATCCTCGGCCTCCGTGTCGTCGTGATCCACGACTCTTGCGGATCCTCGACCGCGCAGTCGCTCATCGGCGGAGTCGTGCTCGGCGATGAGGCGCATCACGGGGATCACGAGGCTCTCGGGGACGGGGACCATCACATAGTCAGACATGATTTTTTCCTCTTCGTGGTGGGTTGGATTCGAACAAGACGAAGCTAACATGTCTTGCATGCCTCTTGCAAGACTCGATCGAAAGTCTTCAGCGGCTCCGACTCTCGAACCCGAGCGCTTCGGCAAGCAACCAGGTCGACCCGGCCGCCGCTTCGCCGACCGCAGCAGCGAAGTGATCGCGGTGGCGCCAGGGACGTGGCGCCTCCGCCTCTCGCCCGTCGGGCCACGCCTCCACCCGAGATGGGCGATCATCCGCGTGAAGGCCGGTCTCACCGACCCGCACTTCCTCCTCGGGCCGGTCGAGCTTGACCTGAAGACGAAGACGGTCGCCGAGTACCTCGAGGAGTGGCGGCCCGCCTGAGGAGCAGCGATTCCGGCCCTATCCGGATCGGAGCGTCGGGCCTACTCTCAGGGCTACCACCGCCCCGAGTAGAAGGGCGAGGGCCGCAGATGCGCACGGCATCGGCCAGAAGCAGGGCGCGAGTACCCCCGGCCACCCCGTCCCACTCATCCGGGAGAGAAGTGACGCCGGAATGCGGATGTCGGCACGAGTTGCCTTGTGCCCACCCGGCCAAACGATCGGAGCCCCGATGAACCAGACGCTCGACAACACCCTCCTGCTGTCGCCGCTCATCGTCCCGCCCGAGGCCGAGATGAAGAAGGCCTTACTGCTGAGCGAGCGGTTCTCGACGATCGCTCCGCGCAAATTTCCACCTACCGAGGCCATGGCCGAAATGAGGGAACGAGGCTGGTGGATCCCCGCCCATCTCGACGACCTCGACGAATCGACTCGAGTCCGAGCCGTCCACGAGTGCATCGACGCCGCAGGACGGTACACCTTCACGACGGATGACTGGAAGCAGTCCGACAGGCTGTACGCCCGCAAGCTCCCCTACGAACTGGAGCACTGGCTCGTCGAGAACGACTACCTCCGGCCCGCTTCCGGCGACGGATCCCAGCTCCGAGCAACCCGGGAGAACCTCGTCCCCGCGCTCCTCGCGATCTGCGGCCGGCGCCTCTGCCAGGCGAAGGGCTGGCAGTACGGCGTGGCCACGACCGCGACGGCCCGGCAGGCGCTGTTCGCGATCGACGACGCCTCCGATCAGCGCGCACTCGCTCTCACGCTCTACGACATCCCGGAGCCGCATCCGGATGCGACCTTCGACGATATCGTGGCCTTCCGGCAGAGCAAGGAGAAGCTCCTCGCCCGGTACATCGACGGCCTCCGAGACGTGCGGCTCGCTGTCGCGGAGGCGGACGACGGCAGGGAGCTCGAGGACGCGCTTCTCACCTACAAGGCGCGGGTCTCCGAGCTGCATCGAGCATCCGGCCCCCTGAATGGCCAGGCCAGCGGGCGACTCGATCCGATGACTCTGCTGATCCCGATGACCGAGGTCGGCGTCGCGGTCGGAGACTGGTTGACCTTTGGGCCGAGCTTCGCTCCGATCGTCCTGGCGGTGCGAGCCGTCGCCTCGGTCGTCACCCTCCGCCGGCACGACGCGACGTCGTACCTCTCCGCCGCGGTGGCGAAGAACCTGATCGAGGCGCCGGAGAGCCGGGCGGTGACGGTCGGGCTGCGGGACTGACCGCGTCACAGCGACTCCGGTCATGTCTCCGCCAACCGCGGGCGCGGCCAGAGGTCTACCACCCCCGCTTCGGTACCGTCTCCCCCATGCCCGACCCCACTCCCGACGCCCCCGAGGTCGCCGCCGAGCACCTCCGCGCGGAGCTGCAGCTGAGGCGCTTCGGGCGGCTCCGCCTCACGATCGACATGGCGCTGGGCAGCGGGTTCCTCGCGCCCTACGACCTCGTCGTCGTCCGCCTCGACACCGGCGCCGAGATCATCCGCGTGAAGGCCGACCTCACCGATCCCCACTACCTCCTCGGTCAGGTCGAGCTCGACCTCGAGACGAAGACGGTCGCCGAGTTCCTCGAGGAGTGGCGTCCCGCCTGACCGGGCCCGCGCAGCCGCGATCCCGGTGACAGGGACAGCACGACGCTGAGGCGACCGGAGCAGGAGGGCGGAGATCCGCGCCCCCTCGCCTCACAGATCCGCAGGAACCCTGTCACGCTCCTCAGCGACCACCATCGGCACCCACGCGCCGCGCGCCGGCCGACCCGCCCACCACACGTACACCCCGGCGGCCACCACCGCGCCTCCGGCCGCGACCGCCCACCACGGGAACCCGGCGACGTCGGGCGACTCCCCCGCCGCGTCCACGTCCGACTGCGGCGTCGGGATCACTCGTTCGCCCATGACGAGGATGCGGTGGGTGTTGATCCCGAGCGGGGTGCAGGTGACGAGGGTCAGGAGGTCCTGGCCGGGCTGTACGAGGAGGCTCTGCGTGTCCTCCGGCTCGACGACGAGCGTCTCGCGCACGCGGTAGGTGACCACCTCGCCGTAGACCTCGATGGTGAAGGTGTCGCCCACGTCGACGCGGTCGAGGTGGGTGAAGAGCTCGGCCGAGGCGAGGCCGCGGTGGCCGGTGAGCACCGAGTGGGTGGAGGGGCCGCCGACCGGCAGGGCGGTGCCCTCGAGGTGGCCGACGCCTCGCTCGAGGACGGCGTCGCTCGTGCCGTGGAAGATCGGCAGGTCCACGTCGATGGCGGGGATCCGGATGCGGGCCATCAGACCCTCGGCGTCGCCGCGCAGGAGGGAGGAGTAGCGCTCGCGGTCGGCGACCTGCTCGTCGTCGGCGAGGGGGAGGCGCTCGTTCGCGGCGACGGCCGCGCCGCCACCGCTCAAGCTCTGGTTGTAGGCGCGGGCCTCGACGAGGTTCTGCCGGAGGGTCTCGGCGCCGAGGTCGGTGATGTCCTGCGTGAGGGAGTCGATCTCGCGCGCCTGCTCGACGGCGCTCAGCCAGCTGGCGGCGACGGGGTACAGCAGCAGGGCCACTCCCGAGAGGCTGATGAGCGCGATGACCAGCGGGGCGATCGGGAGCCGCCACCGCGGCCGACGGTGGAGCTGCCTCCGGGAAGGAAAAGGGCTGGAGACAGAGGAATGCGGGGCACCCGACGGGTGCCCCGCATTCGACTTCGTCATGGTGTGACGTTACTCCGCGGTCTGGGCAGCCAGCGCGGTGCGGCGGCGCGAGGCGATCAGGCCCGAACCGATCGCGAGGGCGAGGAGCGCGCCTCCACCGAGGGTGAACCACTGCGCGCCGCCACCGGTGAGGGGCAGGGCGAACGCCGGCACCTGGGTGTGGAGGAACTCGACGTAGTTCTGGATCGGCGCGGTGGCCGAGCTCGGTCCGGCGACGACCTGCGTCAGCACCTGGGCCGGGGTGGGCAGACGGAATCCGGCGGGCGGGGTCAGCTCGCGGACGTAGTAGTTGCCCGGCGTGATGATCGGGATCTCGACGATGCCGTTCGCTCCGGTCGTCCAGTTCTGGTTGCCGTTGATGAACACCGGGTTCTGGCCGAGGTTGGCGTCGTTCTCGGTGAGGAACACCTGGTAGACCGCACCCGCGAGCGGCACGCGGTTGGCGCCGTTGTTCTGGTAGGCGTACACGGTCAGCTGACCGATCGGGGTGCTGCCGGTGACCGTCTCCGTGGCCCCGTTCACGACGCTCGTCGCCGAGTTGGTGATGATGCCGTTGGCCGGGATGGCGGTGGCGCGGGTGAGCACCGTGAGGGTGACGACGCCGCCCTGCAGGCCCTGGAGCTTGGTGAGGCCGGACTGCAAGAAGTTCAGCGTCACGTTCCGGGTCGCGGCGTCGTAGCCGAGCGTGTAGTCCGTGTTCGCGATGAACGCCGGTGCGGGCGCGGTGCCCGCGGCGCTGGTCACCGTGATGCCGGTGGGCGCGACGCCGGCCGGGCCGGTCGGCAGGTAGGTCAGCTCGGCGGGGAGCGTGTCGGTGAGGGTGAACGCGTCGAGCGTGTCACCGGCGGCGAGCACCGGGACGTCCGAGGCGATGGCCCAGCGGATGAGGTCGGGGTTGCGCGCCTCGACCGAGTTCGCCGCCGCGGGGACGCGCGTCTTGGTGAGCTCCGTGACCGCGTTCTTGGGGTAGACGTGGACGTCGTAGATCCACTGGTTCGCCGGCGCACCGGTCGGGCCCGTCGGGAACGGCAGGGTCACGAGGAACGGCGCCGCGCCGTTGGTCGCTCCGGCGGGGAGCTGGGTCTCGGTCACGAGGTAGAGGCCGAGCGGCATGCTCGCGCCGTTGTTGAACACGGCCTCGCCGTCCGTGCCGCTGGTGGCGGTGAAGGTGTCGGCGGCGGTGACACGGGTCGCGGCGGTGCCCGGGGTCAGGTTCGCGACCTGGTTCCAGCCGTCGGGCGTGGTGAGGTCGACGCCCTGGACGCGCGCGGCGGTGAACACGGCGCCGGGCAGCGCATCGCCGGGGACCGTGATCTCCTGACCGGTGCCGATCGCCTGGCCGTTGTTGGAGCCCAGCGCGAGCTTGTGCACGGTGAGGGTGCGGCTGATGGTCGGGTCGATGTTGCCGGGCAGCGTGACCGCTGACGCCGGCGCGACGGCGGTGAAGACCGCCGCAGCGCTCAGCGCGAGGACGCCGGCTGCGGCGGCGAGCCGCCTGGTGAGTGAGCGGGACATGTGATCTCTCCTACTGAGGTCGTGAGTGCTGGTGTCGTGGAGTCGAAGGTGTGCGGGAAGTGGTATGCGGGAGAGCGCCGGGGCTCTCGGTCGGGGCGTCACCGGGAGGGGCCTCGCAGCCTCCGGCGCCGCTCCCAGAGGAGGAGGCCGAGTGCGAGAGTGAGCACCGACCCCCCGCCCAGGAGGAACGCGTCGGTGCTGGCGCCACCGGTCAGCGGCAGGCGTGTGGGGTCCACGGGGGCGTTGACGAAGCGGTAGACCGCCGTCTGACCGGCCGTGGGGGCCGTGATCGTCCGCGAGGCGACCGGGAACCACGTCGTCCCGGTCAGGCGCTCGAGACGCAGTTCCTGGTACGCGAGGCGGCGGGTCGGATCCGTCGCCGCCTCGGACAGCGTGTAGCCGTGACCCGGTCGCACCTCGAAGGTGCTCGCCGGGTTGCCCGCGGCGACGTACTCCGCGCCGGCCCGGGTCTCCGTCGGGAGCGTCGCTCCGGCCAGTGCGGCGGGCGTCGCGGTGACGCGCCAGTCGGCCGCCTGGAAACCGGTCTGGGGGCGCAGGACCTGCTTGACCAGGGTGATCGTCGCGCTGGCGTTGTCCACGGTGCAGGTGACGGCGGCACCGTTCGTCGGGGTCACGTCTCCGGCCGCGCTCACGGTGAGGACGGCGCCGGTGTCGGTGCGGCACTGCCAGGGCCCGGTCTGCACGGAGGTGGCGGGGCCCCCGGTCTCGGCGAGCCGGTAGGCGGCACCCGGGGTGACGGGGATCGCCGACACGCCCGCGGAGCCCGCGCGGCCGGTCGGGCCGGGAAGGGCGCCGGTCGGGCCGGTGGCGCTGAGCGTGAAGTCGCTGGGCAGCGCGCTGCCGGAGCTCACCGTCTTCACCAGCGTGAGGGAGGCCGTGGGCCGGTTCACGATCGAGCACTCGACGACCGCCGCGGAGGCGATGCCGGTGAGGCTCCCGCTGATGACGGTCCCCGACTGCGAGAACGTGGTCGCCCGCGCGGCGCCGTTGACCGTGCAGGCGCCGCTGACGAACGCGAAGCCCGTCTGCTGCACCTCCGAGACGGTGAGCGTCGCCCGCGACGCCTCCGTGCCGAACAGGACGGTCCAGGCGGCCTGGCCCGCGGCGTCCGTCTGCTGGCGGGGCGACTGCTCCGGCAGCAGGGCGACGGTGCCGGCGGTGGCCGTCGCGGTCGTGCCCACGGTCCAGTCCACGCCGGGGCGGGTCGTGCCGGAGGCGTCCCGGATCGTCTTGGTGATCCGCACGGTGGAGGCGGGGCGCGGGGAGTTGAAGAAGGTGCAGGTGACGTTGACGCCGAGCCGGTTCGGGAGGGTGACCGTCCCGGTCGGGTTCGAGCCCGTGCTCACCCGCACGCCGTCCGCGTAGCACTCGTAGATGCTCGTGTAGGCGGTGATCGGGGAGGCGGAGCCCGCGGCCATCGCCTCCGAGACCGTCACCGTGCTGTTGATCGGAGTGGGGAAGGGGCCGATCTGCGCGGTCTGGCGGCCGGTGGTGGCGCCGGTGGTGGTGGCCGTGGCGAAGGGCGACGCCGGAGAGCCGGCGGCGGCCGTGAGCTGGAACTGGTCCGCCGCGGCCAGGCGGCCCACCACGCTCTTCTGCACGGTGATCGTGGCCGGCGAGGAGCAGCCGGAGAGGTCGACGGCGTTCACGCTCACGCGCGGCGTGCCGCTGACGCGGGTCCACGTGGTGGCGTCGAACTCGTAGGCGCTGCCGGGGATGGCCGGGACACCGTTCGCGGCGGCGACGTCGCCGTTGGCGAGGTAGACGGTTCCACGCGGCGAGAAGGCGATGCCGTTGATGTTGGCGAAGGCGGCGTCGGTCCCCGTCACGGCCTTCGCGATCGAGGTGTTCACCGGGAGGGTGCCGCCGGTCGCCGCTGCCAGGGCGTCGGCCGGCACGGTGAAGATCGCGGCGCTGCTGGCGTTGTTGACCGAGCCCGCGCCGACGACGTAGAGGTTGCCGCGAGCGTCGAACGCCATGTCGCCGTTGCCATTGGGGGTTCCGGAGGTGGGGAAGGAGCCGACGAGGGCGAACCGGGTGGCGACGGGGTTCGCCTCGGTGAAGCTCCAGATGTAGAACTGGCCGCTCGCGAAGCTGCCGAACAGGTACCGGCCCGTCCGGAGGTCGACCGCGCCGGCGACGATGCTGCCGGTCACCTGCGCTCCGCCGGCCACGGTCGTGTAGGCGCTGTTCGCGATCCTCTGGAAGCCGGCCTCCGGCGTCCACTTGAGGACGGCGTCGACGTCCGTCGCGTCGGACGAGCGGTCCAGCGCGTAGGCGAAGGCGCCGTTCGCACCGACGCCGAGCGCGTTGGCCTCGGCGGTCCCCGACCAGCTGCCGATCGAGGTCAGGGATCCCGTGACGATGTCGGCCTGCTGCAGGGCGCCGGCCGCCGTGAGGGAGTAGAAGCGGCCGGTGTCGCAGAACAGGCGCGGCGTCTGCACCGTGTTCGTGAAGGTGCAGAGCACCTCCGCTCCCGCCTCGCTGGGGATCGTGATCGACCCGGCGGCGGAGGCTCCGGAGGCGATGACCGTGCCGCCGCGCGAGCACTCGTAGCTGTTGGAGTACCCCAGGCCCGCGCCCGCGGTCTGCGCCTCGGCGATCGTGTACGTCGCTCCGGACTGCACGGTGAGGCGGCTGATCTGCGCGGCCTGGATCCCGGTGGCGGTGCCCGTGGTGGTCGCCGACGCGAGGACGGTCGTGCCGCTGCGCACCGAGAGCGTGAACTGGTCGCCCGTGGCGCTGCGCACCGGCAGGTTCTTCCGGACGGTGAGGGTCGTCGCGGCCTGGATCGTCACCGACGTGGGGGCGGAGGCGATGAGGCCGGTGGGAGTCGTGGTCCCGGTGCTGTACGTCCCGGCGGCGGCGGCCACCACGTCCACGGAGACCGTGCAGGAGGTCGCGCCCGCGGCGAGGTCGCCGCCGACCGTCGTGACGGTGGAGGACCCGGCGGCCGCGGTGACCGCGAACGCGGTTCCGGTGACATCGGTGCAGGACCCGCCGACAGCAGGCGTCGGGGCCACGACGAGGCCGGCCGGGAGAGCGGTCGAGAAGCGCCAGTCCGCCTTCGCGAGGAGGTCGCTGGTGTTGGTGACCGTGTAGGTCAGCGTGGTCGGCACCGTCGCGGTCGGCACGGCCTGCGTGAAGGCCGCGTCGAGCGCGGGGGTGACGTCGAGCACGCGGAGGTCGTCGACGGCGAAGGCGCTTCCCGTGCCGGTGACCGTGTTCACGAGCTGCACCTGGGCTGCGGCGATCTGCGCCGGAGTGAGGAGCGCGGTGCTCGTGCCGGTGTAGGCGACGGCGCGGGCGGAGGCGGGGAGCGCGGGATCCACGAGCGCGCCGAGCCCGCCGACCAGCGGGAGGGTCGGGGACGTGTAGAACACGCTGCCGGTCCCGGCGCAGGGCACGACCGGTGCGGCGAATCCGGTGAGGACGGTGGACCCGCCCGAGACCAGGTTGAGGGAGAGGGACGCGTTGTTCGTCCCGCACTGCCCGCCGGCGGCGTTCATGCCGACGGCGTAGTAGCGGGCGGCGGGCGCGGAGACGCCGATCCCCGCGGCGCTCTGGGCGACGGTCGTGCCGCCGGTGATGGCGGCGTACGGGTACTCGACCAGGGCGTGGTTCGCCTGCGTGCCGGTGTTCGAGCCGTTGGCCGGTGCGGTGCTGGAGGTGGACCCCGGCACTCCGGCCGCCACCTGTCCGAGGACGTCCGCCATCCGACGGGTCTCGCGTGCGGCCGACGATCCCGTGCCGACGGTGAGGAGGGGCCGGGTCGGGCAGAAGGCGGAGTTGGGGTAGGGCGCCGTGTAGTTGACCAGGACGCCGGTGCAGTTCGTGGCGGTCGACCAGCCGGTGGCTGCCGTGTAGCGGCCGTTCGCGTAGGCGGTGAGCGCGCTCGGGGTGGCGGTCAGACCCTGCTCGAAGGTCTCCGTCCACACCTGTCGCGGGGCCTCGGCGACGCCGGCCGCGAGCGTGGAGAAGCCTCCCGCTGCTCGCGCCGTCGCGGGCGGGCCGCGGTCCGACTCCTGATCGTCGTCCGAGGCCGCCGCGGGAGCGGGCGCCGACTCGGCGGGCGTCGGCTCGACGGGCTGCTCCGTCTGCGCGGCGCTGCGGGGCGCTGCGGGATCGGGCTCGTCCTGAGCGGGCTCCTCCGCCGTGGCACTCGGCGACTCCGCGGCCTCGGCGGGTGCGGGCGGGGCGGACGTCGACGGGGCGGACGCTGACGGAGTGGGTGCCGACGGAGCGGGTGCCGGATCGGCCTCGGGGGCTGTCGGCGGTGTCGGTGCGACCGGCGTCGGGAGAAGGGCGGGGGCGTCGCCGGCGACCGGATCCGCCTGGTTCGCGGCCTGAGCGGGAGACGAGGCGGAGACGTCGCCGAGCCCCCACGAGCCGACGAGGAGAGCGCCGATCGTCGCGAAGACGACGGCCCGCATTCCGAGGCGCGACGGCGATCGGTGCCGTGAGTGGCGGCGCCGCCGGGTCGTGAAAGCCATGGTTCTGCTTCTCAGTCGTGTTGTCGATCGTGGAGATGAGCGAAACGTCGACACGACGAACGACACGGATGTCGCAGCGAGTGCGGAGGCCCCAGACTCCGGAGGGGAGCACGCATTCCCCGCGGGCTTCCGAAGATGAACGTATAGGTCGGCCTCCCTCTCGCCATAGAGAAGTGAGCCCCCCTTGTCGGGGCCATAACCGATGAGAAAAGGACCGGGGTGAAGCCGAATATGGCGCCTTTTGACGGGTCCTCGCGAAGGAGTTCTAAGAAGTGAGCGCGCGCGACCGGCTCGGCTCACTCCTCCCGTCAGGTCCCGTGCAACGCTCGGGCCCCACCCGGCCACGTACTCGGTAGACGCCCGACCGACGAAGGATGGACCCGATGACGCGACGCACACTCGACGACCTGCTCTCCCGCAGCGACCCCGCGACCGACGACCGGGCGCCCGGTGTCCGCACCGCCCTGCACAGCGTGATCGCCGAGACCCGCGAACGCGCGCCCCGCCGTCCCGCGCGGTCGAGGGCGTGGTGGCTGGCGGCTCCCGTCCTCCTCGTCCCGGGTCTCGTGCTGGCGACCAGCGCCGGCACCGACGTCCGCTCGGTCCCCGACTTCACGATCCCGATCAGCTACACCACCGACTCCGGCGCAGCGGTGTCGTGCTCGATCGACTACTTCAACGGCGAGATCGACTACCGCGAGGTCACCACCTCCGCGACCGACTACCTGCGTGCGCAGGACTGGAACGGCATCGGCCAGCGGATCCACGACGACGCGCTCGCCTACACGACCGACCCCGCCTGGCTGGCCTCGGACATGAACAGCGACGGCCCCGGCCTCTCGGAGGAGACGATCCGCTGGCGGGCCTGGATCACCGCGGCGGACGACCACATCCTCGACACGATCCCCGAGGGCGTGATCGTCGAGGGCGACGGCGGCCTGGGCGGCAGCACCGACTGCACGGGAGAGCTGTGATGAGCGCCGGCGAGGCGGCGCCTGCGATGGCGCGCAGCGTCGTCCGCTCCCCCGTGCGCGATCGCGGGGCCGAGATCACGGCCCTGGTCGAGCGGGAGGCGCCGGACCTGCTCCGCTACTTCGCGCGGCGGACGGCGAGCCCCGAGGACGCCGCGGACCTCCTCAGCGACACCCTCCTCATCCTCTGGCGGAAGGAGCGGTCGATCCCCGAGGACGAGACGCGCGCGCGGATGTGGGCGTTCGGCGTCGCCCGGCGGGTGCTCTCGGGCCAGCGCCGCACCGCGACCCGGAGGAGCGCGCTGGTCGAGCGGCTGGCGGAGGAGCTCCGCATCACTCCGCCCGCGCCGGCCGACGACGCGGCCGAGGACGTCCGCGCCGCGATCGCGCAGCTGAAGCCCGTCGACCAGGAGATCATCACCCTCGTCTACTGGGACGGCTTCTCGCTCGCCGAGGCGGCCGAGATCCTGTCCCTCCGCGCCGCGACCGTGCGGAGTCGGCACGCGCGGGCGCGGGCGACGCTGCGGGACGCGCTGGGAGCGGCGATGTGAGGAGGGCGGCCGCGACCCTCCACCCGGCACCCCCGCCTGAGTAGCATCCCCCGCATGAGCAGGCTCGTCGTCTCCGTCCTCACCTCGCTCGACGGCCGCTTCGAGGGGCCCGGGCACGACCTCTCGGCGCTGCCGTTCGAGGACGCGTTCAACGCCCACAACCTCGAGCTGCTGCGCCGCGCGGGCACGCTCGTCTACGGCGGCCGCTGGTTCCGCGACAACTGGGACAGCTGGAGCGCCGTCGCCGCGGACGGGACGGCGGGCGAGCGGGAGCACGAGACCGCGCGGCTGGTCACGTCGCTCGACGCGCTGGTGATCAGCGACTCCCTGGCTCCCGATCCGGCGGCGCCGTGGGCCGCCACCACGCGGATCGTGCCGCGGGAGCAGGGTCCGGCCGAAATCGGACGGCTCAAGCAGGGCGACGGGGGCGACCTGCTGATGTTCGGCAGCGGCACGACCTGGAATCCGCTCCTCGAGCAGGGCCTGGTGGACGAGCTGATCGTCCTCGTCGGCGCAGGCCTCGCGGGCGGCGGGACGCCGCTCTACTCCGGAGCGCCGCAGCACGGGCTGCGCCTCCTCGACGCGACGGTTCTGCCGGACTCGGAGCTGGTGCGGCTCCGCTACGACGCGAGCGGGGCCGGCGAGCGGCCGCACAACCTCCGCTGAGACAGGGCGGCCTCCCTCAGGAGCCCACGCCCCTCCTCTCAGCTGACGTCGTGCGCGCCCGAGGCCGGGGCAGCTGGTGAGAGCGAGCCTCCAGCGGACTCCTCCGGCCGGCGGAGTGCCCGAGCGCACAGTCGGACCCCCAGAAGCGCAGTCGCCGCGCCTCCCGCCAGCATCCCGGCCCCCACCACCGTCCACGTCGTCAGGCTGGAGCTCGGCGCGCCGAGCAGACCGTAGAAGAGCCCGACCCCGCTGCCGACCAGAGCGGCCGCGACCAGCGGGATCGCCAACGCCGATCCCTTCTCCGACCGCGTCCACGCCGAGCTGCAGAGAACGGCGACGGCGCCGATCAGCCAGCCGACGCCGGGGATCAGCAGCCAGCCGAAGGCGAAGACCAGGGAGGCCACGACCGCGAACCACCGACGGTGGAGGACCGTCCGCTCGTCACCGCGATGGACTCCGGCCTCGACTCCGCTCGTCATGCATCGGAGCCTACGGAGACGGGTGGCACCATGCGACGGAGTGGCGCGGGATCAGCCGGACGGCGCCACTCCCTCCTCCGCTCGGTGCTGAGGAGCCGGTCCTGCCGAGCCGGTCCTCGAGCGCTGACACTCGGCCCACCTGAGGCGCCTCCCGCCCTCCGCTCACCCCGCGACTGTCAGCGACACCTCGACCGCCACGTCCCCGGGCCCCTCCCCCAGCACCGTCTGCCGCACCTCGACCCCGTCGAGCCGGAGGCCGCGGTCTCCGGCGGCGTCGAAGAGCGCGACGATCGCCGGATGCAGCGTCCCCTCGGGCAGTTCCTCCCCGTCGCGAGGCCGCCAGGTGGGGACCAGCTCGGTGCGCGCCGGGAGGACCGCGGCGAGATCGGCGAAGTCGCCCTCCGCCTCCGCCGACGTCGGCCAGCAGCAGACGAGCTCCGCCGAACCCCGCTCGCCCGCCCGGAGCGCCGTCCAGAAAAGTCCCGTCGGCCCGAGCCCTGCCGCGTGCACTCGAATGGCGAGCGCGCCGAGGATCTCGTTCGCCTCGTCGTCGCCCGGCCCGTCGGCCTCGTCCAGCGCGATCGTGAGGACCTGGCCGACGTACGGCTGCGCCGGCATCGTCCGCTCGGCGACCTCTACCGGCACGGCGAGCGCCCGCAGCGCCACCTCGGCGGCCTCGAACGCCCGGTCCTCCTGCTCCCGCTCCGCGAGCACGCGCTCCCGATGCGCCTGCAGCGCCTCCGCCGCGGTGTTGGCTCGAGTCGCCGCCGCGACCTCGGGCAGCGGGACCCCCGCGCTCCGGAGGGCGCTGATCACGACTCCGGCCCGGACCTGGGCGTCGGCGTACCGGCGGTACGACGACCGCTCGTCGACCTCCGCCGGGACCAGCACGCCCTTCTCGTCGTAGTGCCGGAGCGCCTTCACGCTCAGACCCGTGATGCCTGCGTACTCCCCGATGCCCACCATGCCTCCAGCATCCCGTCTCCCCCGGCGGGAGGGTCAACAGGCGGGAGGGTCAACAGGCGGGAGGGTCAACGGGCGGGGGTGCCGACGCGGGACGGACAGCAGCGGAGCGGGCAGCAGCGGAGCGACCGGAGCCGGGCGGGCGGCAACGTGTCCGGCGCCGGCGGAGCCGACACGGCCTCACGCCGACGCTTCAGCTCTCGCGCTTCAGCCCGCCCGCCTCACCGCGCGCTCACCAGCCCTCGGGCCCCGCGCTCCCCGCCTCGTACTCGTCCAGTGGAGCGTCGCCCGCGGCCCAGGCGGAGAGCACCGGAGTGATGATGCGCCAGCACTGCTCGGCCACGTCGCCCGGGACCGAGAGCAGGGTGTCGCCCTGCAGGATCCCGGCGAGGACCTGCGCGTAGGGGTCGAGCGTGGCCGCGCCGGGCTGCGCCGTCAGGGTGGTGCGCTCGAGGTCGGTCAGCTCGTCGGCGCTGTTCACGACCAGGTCGAGGCTGACGTCGCCGCCCTTGAGGCCGATCCGGAGGACCGTCCCGGCGTCGCCCTCGGCCGCCTGCAGGCCGCGCGGGGGCGTGGCGGCGCGGAAGTGGATCGCCACCTCTCGGCGCGGGTCGCCGATCGCCTTGCCGGAGCGGAGGACGAAGGGGACGCCCGCCCAGCGCGGGGTGTCGACCTGGAGCAGCAGCTGCGCGAGGGTCTCGGTGCCGGTCTCGGGGTCGACGTCGGGCTCGTCGACGTAGGAGGGGAAGAAGCGGCCGTCGACGCGGCCCTCGGTGTAGCGGGCGCGGCGGGCGGAGGAGGGGTCGTCGCGCCAGAGCCGCACGGCGCCGAGCACCTCGGCCATGCGCGCGTGGACCTCGTCGGGCGCGACCTCGTCGGGGCGCTCCATCGTGGTCAGCGCGAGCACCATCAGGAGGTGGCTCTGCAGCATGTCGCGCAGCGCGCCGGTCTTCTCGTAGAAGGCGGCGCGGCCCTCGATGCCGAGCGTCTCGTCGTAGACGATCTCGACCTTCTCGATCCACTCGGCGCTCCAGCTCGCCTCGAGCATGCTGTTGCCGAAGCGCAGGCCCAGCATCCCGAGCACGGTCGCGTTGCCGAGGAAGTGGTCGATGCGCCAGAGGCGGCTCTCGGGGAGGACCTTCGCGAACGCCGCATTGAGGGCGATCGCGTCGTCGAGGTCCTCGCCGAACGGCTTCTCGATGGCGACGACCAGCTCCTCGGGGAGGTCGAGCTCGGCGAGCGAGGCGGCGACCTTGTGCCCCATCGCCGGCGGCAGCGCGACGTAGAGCACCGGAGTCGACGGGCAGGCGTCGAGGAGGGCCTTCAGCTGCTCCGGGTCGGAGGCGTCGGTGGCGACGAAGCGCGCGCGCGACGCGAGGGCCTCGACCGTGTGCGCGGCGACTCCGGCCGCCTCGAGGCTGCGGCGGACGAGGCCCTGCCACTCCTCGTCGGTCTGGGGCGTGCGCGCCGCGCCGATCAGCGTGAGCTCGAGGTCGCGCGCGAGCTCGGCCACCCGGCCCAGGCCCGGCAGCAGCAGCCGCTCGGTGAGGTCGCCGCCCGCTCCGAGGATCGCGATGCTCCGCCGCTCGCTCCCCAGTGCCGCGGCCTCGGGGATTCCGATCTGCTCCGTCATGGTGTCTCCCTCGTAGCCGTCGTGAGTCAGCGGCCACAGTACGCGCCGGGCCCTGGCGCGAGGCCGGGAGCCGGGAGGGGTTGAGGAAGCGGGCGCGGAGTGGCAGGGCGGCGCGGTCGGGAGCGAGAGAGCTGGACAACCTCCGCTGAGACGCGGCCTGCCGTGTCGGGGCAGGGACCCCCCTTCTCAGCCGACGTCGGGCCGCGACCCACGACGCCCGGCCCGCCGCAGCCGTCCCGCACAGCACGTCATCCCTCTCCGGTGCCGTCCGGCGGTACCCTGCCCGCATGCGCCTGCGCCAGGTCGTCCTCGACACGGAGGACGCCCGCGCCCTCTCCGCCTTCTACCTCGCCCTGCTCGGCGGCGAGTACCGCCCCGGCGACGAGCCGCCCGCGGACGGCTCGGACGACGAGGCGGAGTGGGTCGCGATCGTCACCGCCGACGGCGCGAAGCTCACGTTCCAGCGGGTGGCCGCCCTGCCGCGCGCGACCTGGCCGGAGGGGCCCGTCCCGCAGCAGCTGCACCTCGACTTCATGGTCGCGGACGCCGACGAGCTCGACCGGCAGAAGACCCGGGCGCTCGCTCTCGGCGCCGAGCTGATCGAGGACAGGAGCGAGGACTCGGAGGAGGCGCTCCACGTCCTCGCCGATCCGGCCGGCCACCCGTTCTGCGTCTTCGTCGCGCCCGACTACCCGGCGGAATAGGGGCGCGCGGCTTCAGCGAGCCGCACGCGTCGGATCACATGCCGGTGATCGTGACCGTCGTCGTCGCGGCGATCACCGCGGCTCCCGTGACGCTCGCGGCGGTTCCCGCGAGGACGGCGGCGGCCGCCGGCCCTGCCCAGTGCTGCGCCGCGAGCGACCGGATCGCCTGCCGGTCCGGGATGCCGGGCCTCGGCGAGAGCGCTCCGGCCGCGTCGAGCAGGCCGATGAGCGCCGCGTCCGACGGAAGGGGCGCCCTCCGAGCCGCGAGGACCTCGGCGACCCGGATCCGCAGCCGCTCGTCCTCCGCCGGCTCCACGGCGGCGACCCGCTCGAGGAGGGCGGCATGCAGCTCCCTCCGCGTGAGGCGGGCGATCCACCAGGAGACGCTGCGCGGTGCTCGCTCCGCTGCGATCCACCCGAGTGCCCCGTCGAGCACGGCGTCCCCGAGCGCGGACCGCTCCAGCCCGAGGGCGACGGCTCCGGCGTCCACCTCGACGCGCCGCTGGAGGGAGAGCTCCGCGAGGACGGAGGCGGCCAGGACGGTGTCGAGAGCGCCCGACGAAGCCGCGGGCCG
This sequence comes from Rathayibacter sp. AY1C1, assembly GCF_002932105.1. Lineage (NCBI taxonomy): Bacteria > Bacillati > Actinomycetota > Actinomycetes > Micrococcales > Microbacteriaceae > Rathayibacter > Rathayibacter sp. AY1C1. The sequence continues at coordinate 44,528 of NZ_PSWH01000003.1, forward strand.
CCCGTCGCTCCGCCGCAGCAGGAGGAGGAGAGCGACGGGGAGGGGCGGCTGCCCGGCTCCGGGGGGCGCAACGGCCGGCGGGGTGGTGGGAGAGGGCTGTTCCGTGGAGTTCCGTGTCGAGTCGTCCATCCCTCGAGCCTGGCACCCGACCCGTCGAGACCGCATCCGCCGGGCGACGGGTCCTCCGTCGTCCCACCGATCGACCGGCCGGACACGCCCGAGAGCCCACGTCGCGCCCCGAAGCGGACCGCTCCTCCGCCACATCGGGCGTCAGACCACCCCCGCCGCCGTCCCCGACACGATCAGGTCGGCGCGGTCGCGAGTGGCCTCGATCAGCAGCGCGTTCCGCCCGTCGACCTCGGAGGCCCAGGCGGAGGCCGCCTCGGGGGCGCGGCCGAAGGAGACGTGGCGGTCGACCAGGCGCTCGAAGCGCTCGGTCTCGGGAGTCGCGCAGAACCAGGCCTCGTCGAACTCGGCGCGCAGCAGCGCCCACGGGCCCTCGTCGACGAGGAGGTAGTTGCCCTCCAGCACGACGAGCGACGCGGAGGGGTGCACGGCCAGCGCGCCGGCCACTCCCTCGTCGACGGTGCGCTCGAAGGTGGGCGCGTAGACGACGTGGTCGGTCTCGGCGCGCAGCCTCCGCACCAGGGCGAGGAAGCCCCAGCCGTCGAACGTGTCGAGGGCGCCCTTGCGGTCGTGGCGGCCGAGCTCGTCGAGCGTGGCGTTGGCGAGGTGGAAGCCGTCCATCGGCACGAAGGCGGCGGTCCCCTCCCCCGCGAGCTCGTTCGCGCGGGCGACCACCGCCCGGGCGAGCGTGGTCTTGCCGGCCCCGGGGCTGCCGGCGATCGCGACGATCGCGCGGCGGCCCGGCGAGGTCAGCGCGAGCGCGCGCCCGGCCAGCTCGTCGAGGCCGGGCCGCACCGCGTCGGGCGCGACCTCGGTCTCAGGCCTCGCCACGGCTGCTCTCCAGCGCGTTCACCAGGAAGCCGTGGGCGTGGCGGGCGAGCGCGGGGCCGTCGTTCCAGAGGTTCCGCCACACGGCGAGGTCGTTCGAGAGGGTCGGCGAGACGACGGCCGACGAGAACGACTCGAAGGTGATGGGTCCGCGGTAGTCGATCGCGGCGAGGGCGTGGAAGAACGTCGTGAAGTCGAGGTGGCCGCTGCCGAGGTAGCCGCGGTGGTTCTCGCCGATGTGGACATACCCGAGACGATCCCCGACGAGCAGCACCGGGCGGAAGAAGTCGTCCTCCTCGATGTTCATGTGGTACGTGTCCAGGTGGATCAGGACGTTGTCGGCGCCGATGTCGTCGGCGAGGCGCAGGGCGTCCGCGGCGGTGTTGATGACGTTGGTCTCGTAGCGGTTGCAGATCTCGAGGCCGAGGTTCATGCCCTTCGTCGAGGCCTCGGCGGCGAGGTCGGTCAGCACCGAGACGACGTTCGCGCGGCCCGCGGCCGAGAGGGGCGCGCTGTACTTGCCGAGCGCGCTGTAGAGGGCGCCGGTGAAGTGGGTGCCGCCGAGCGCGTGGGTGGTCTCGAGGGAGTCGGCGAGCAGCTTCGCGCCGCGGGCCACCACCTCCGGGTCGTCGCTGGAGACGTCGGCCGAGAAGGCGAGGCCGCGCGAGCAGACGATGCCGAGGTCGTTCGCCTCGAGGGCGGTGCGGGCGGAGGCGGTGTCGAGGTTCTGCACGTCGTGCAGCGAGAGCTCCAGCAGGTCGAATCCGGCCGCCTTGGTCTGCTCGATCGTCGCGGTCACTTCGTCGGGGGTGGTGCCGCCGGCGAAGACGAGGGCGTGCACTCCGAGAGGGTTCGTGGTCATGGTGGTGCTCCTTGGTTCGAGAGGTTCAGGGGCGGCGTCGGGCCGCGGGGTCGGTGTCGAGCAGGTCCGCGAGGAACGCGTGGCCGGAGGTCGCGAGGGCGACGGGGTCGTGCCAGAGCTCGCGCCAGAGGCCCATGCCCTCGGCCGAGGCCGGGGGCTGGACGGCGGGCGAGAAGCTCTCGAGGGTGAGCGGGCCGCGGTAGCCGGAGTCGGCGAGCGCCGCCGCGAGCCCGGTCCAGTCGGTGCTCCCTGTGCCCAGCTCTCCGCGGTGGTTCTCGGAGGCGTGGAGGTAGCCGAGCAGGTCGCCGGCGTCGCGGACGGCGCTCGCGAGGTCGATCTCCTCGAGGTGGGCGTGGAACGTGTCGAGGTGCAGGAGCACGTTCGGCGCGTCGAGCTCGCGGAGGAACGCGGCGGTCTGGGCGGCCGTGTTCAGCAGGTTGCTCTCGTAGCGGTTCACGTACTCCGCTCCGACGACGACGCCGGCGGGAGCGGCGGCCGCGGCGACCCTCCGCAGCACGTCGAGCGAGCGCGAGCGGGCAGCCGCGTCGGCCGCGTGCTCGTACTTGCGCATGGCCGAGTAGGTGACTCCGCCGACGTACCGCGCGCCGATCGCCTCGGCGAACCGCACGGCCGCCAGCAGCCGCTCCTCGCCGCGGCCGGCCGTGGCCTGGTCGGTGATGTCGGAGTCGGCGTCCAGCGCGAGCGAGACGACCGCGTCGATCCCGTGCTCGTCGAGCAGGTCGGCGGTCCACGCGGAGGCGTCGGGGTCGGCGGGAGCCGGGATCTCGATCAGGTCGAAGCCGATCGAGGCGGCGGTGCCGATCGCGCGGCGCCCCGACTCCGGCGTCCAGTCGCCGACGAGCAGGCCCGCGTGGACCCCGATCGGCGACGAGCGCTCCGTGCTCCCGCGGTGCAGGAACTCGGGGTGCATCAGGCGGCCTTCGCGCCCGTGATCAGCGAGACGAGCTCGTCGCCGCTGGTCTCGGCGGTGCGACGGCCGGCGACGGCGAGGCCCGCGCGCATCACCCACACCTGGTCGCTCAGGCGCATCACCTGGTCGAAGTTGTGGCTGATCAGCAGCACGGCCACTCCGGCGTCGCGCAGCTTGAGGATGATCTTCTCGACGCGCGCCGTCTCCTGGACGCCGAGCGCCGCGGTCGGCTCGTCCATGATCACGATCTTGCTGCCCCAGCCCGCGGCCCGGGCGATCGCGACCGCCTGGCGCTGGCCGCCCGAGAGGCGGCGGACCTTGCTGGTGACCGGCGGGACGTTCACGGCGAGGTCGCCGAGAAGCTCCTGGGCCGTCTTCTTCATCTGCGTCCGGTCGAGGAACCGCACCCCGGGCACGCCCTTGGTGAGCTCCCGGCCGAGGAAGAAGTTCTGCCACACGGTCAGGTCCTCGACCAGGGCGAGGGTCTGGTGCACCGTCTCGATGCCGCCGTCCCGGGCGCCGAGCGGAGTGGTGAAGTGCACCACGTCGCCGTCGAGGGTGATGGTGCCGGAGTCGGCGGGGTGCACCCCGGAGAGGCAGCGGACGAGGGTGGACTTGCCCGCGCCGTTGTCGCCGATCAGGGCGGTGATCTCGCCGCGGCGCATCGACATCGACGCTCCCTTGAGAGCGTGGACGCCGCCGAAGGACTTCTTGATGTCCCGCGCTTCGAGCAGGATGTCGCTGGTCATGGCTGGGCTCACTTCTTCTGGTAGCGGGTGATGAGGGCGGCGAGCACGACCACCAGGCCGACGGCGAGGGGCTGGTAGAACTGCGAGACGCCGAGCAGGGTCAGGCCGTTGGTCAGCGCGGTCAGGAGGAACGCTCCGATGATCGGGCCGACGATCTTGGCCTTGCCGCCGGTGAGGCTCACTCCGCCGAGCACGACGGCCGCGATGGAGTTGAGCAGGTACTGCGTGTTGATGGCCGGCTCCGCGGCGCCGACGCGGGCGACGAGGAGGAGCGAGCCGACTCCGGCGAGGACGGCGGCGATGATGTACACCGCGATGCGCACGCGTCCGGCCTTGATGCCGTTGGCGACCGCGCTCTCCTCGTTGCCGCCGACCGCCTGCACGTGCAGGCCGAAGCGGGTTCGGAACATGACGACCCAGGCGACGACTCCGATGACCGCGGCCAGGATGATCGGGTAGCCGATGATCCCGATCGAGCCGGTGGTGAGGCGGAGCAGCTCGGGGCTGCCGACCGTGATCGGCTTGCCGTCGGAGACGATCAGCGCGAGGCCGGTCGCCACCGAGAGCGTGCCCAGTGTCGCGATGAAGTCGGTGACCTTGCCCTTCGCGATCAGGAAGCCGTTGATCACTCCGATCAGCCCCGCGAAGAGCAGGGCCGCGAGCGCCGAGAGCCAGAAGCCCCAGCCGGCGCTCCAGCCGATGCCGAAGCCGACCGCTCCGACGGTCATCGTCGCCGAGATCGAGAGGTCGATGCCGCCGGTGGTGATGACGAAGGACTGGCCGATCGAGAGGATGACCAGGATCGCGGCGGCGACGAGCATCGCCTTGATGTTGCCGAGGCTGAGGAACGTCGGCGTCGCGATCGAGAACACGATCACCAGGGCGACGAGCCCGATCGGTGCGGCGTTCTCGGCCCAGAAGCTGAGCTGACGGAGGTTCGCCAGCAGCGGGGAGGCGCTGGCCGGGGGTCGGGCGGTGACTGAGGTCATGGTCGCTTCCTGGGTTGCCATGGGCGGGAGGTCCTACTTGCTGGGGACGAGCGCGGCGAGCGGGTTGTCGAACTCCTCGAACGGCTGGGGGAAGGCGCCGAGGGCCTGCTCCGCGGTCTCGGAGGTCACGAGTGCGGTGGGCGACTCGATCTCGGCGGGGATCTCCTCGCCGGCGCCGACGGCCTCGCACGCCTGCACGCCGAGCTGGCCGATCGCGTAGGGGTACTGGGCGACGGTGGCGGTGAGGCCGCCGTCCTTCACCGACTGCAGCGCGTCCTCGTTGCCGTCGACGCTGACCACCTGGACGGAGCCGGTGAGGCCCGCGTTCTCGACGGCCTTGACGATGCCGAGGCCCATGTCGTCGTTCGCGGCGAAGAACGCCTTCACGTCGGGGTTCGCGGCGAGGATGTCGGTCGCCTTGGTCAGCGCGACCTCGCGCTTCCAGTCGGCCGCGGCCTCCTGGACGACGGTGAGGTCGGAGCCGATCGCGGCGGTGAAGCCGTCGACGCGGGCGGCGCTGGTGACGTCTCCCGAGACTCCGCCGATGACGGCGACCTCGGAGCCGGCGGGCAGCTGCTGCAGGAGGAAGTCGCCGGCCTTGCCGCCCGCGGCCTCGTTGTCGGTGCCGATGTAGGTGGTGACGTCGAGGTTCGCGGCCTCGACCGCGTCGGGGTCGAGCGGGCTGTCGATGTTGACGATCGTCTTGCCGGTGGCGGAGGCGAGGGCCTGCACCAGGTTCGTGCCGCTGATCGGGTTGACGATCAGGCAGCCAAAGTCCTGGCCGGCGACCGTGGTGAGCTTGTCGGCCTGGCCGGTGGTGTCGCCGATGTCGGCGGCGGCCTGCACCGAGACGTCCACGGAGTCGTCCTTCGCGGTGTCCTCGATGCCGTTCTCCATCGCCTGGAAGAAGGGGTTGTCGAGGCCCTTGATGACCGCGGCGACCTTGGTCGATCCGGAGCCGCCGGCGGCCGTGTCGCCACCCGAGGCGCAGCCGGTGAGGAGGAGTGCGAGGGCGCCGACCGGTGCGAGAACCGGGAGGAGGCGGCGTGCTGTGCGGTTCATCGTCATCCTTGAGGATCAGTGGCACCACTGCGTGCCGGTGTGTAAAAACTATCGGGGCTTTCGCGTTACCGCAATACGAAAGTCGGGGAACTTCAGGTTTCCCGTCGGCAGGCATGTACGCTGACCGTGACAAGAGGGGGAGCGATGACGGGGTACTCCACCGGCGAGGCCGGTTCGCACGTGGCCGACGTCCTCGCGCTGTTCCGCGAGCAGGGCGAGGTCTCGCGCAACGCGGTGATGGAGCAGACGGGGCTCTCCCGCTCCACCGTCAACCAGCGCCTCGCGACCCTCGTGGAGCTCGGCCTGATCGCCCCCACCACCGGCGGCGAGTCGACCGGCGGGCGCCCCTCGAGCATGTTCGCGATGAACCTGGTCGGCACGGTGTTCCTCACCGCCGACATCGGGGCGAGCGGATTCGTCGCCGCCGCCTGCGACCTCCGCGGCACCCCCCTCCGGCACGAGAGCGGCGTCGTCGACGTCTGGGAGGGGCCGGACGCCGTGCTCTCGCTGGTGCTCGCCGCGTTCGAGCGGCTGCAGCAGGGCGACGCGGTCGCCGGCATCGGCGTCGGAGTCCCGGGGCCGGTCGAGTTCGCCGCCGGGCGCGTGCGCAACCCGCCGATCATGACCGGCTGGGACGACTTCGACATCGCCGGCTACTTCGCCGAGCCGTACGAGGGCGTGCAGGTCGTCATCGAGAACGACGCGAACGCCCGCGCCCTCGCCGAGTCGCGTCACCACGGCTCCGACAACCTGATCAGCCTGAAGCTCGGCACCGGCATCGGCTCGGGCCTCGTCTTCAACGGAGCGACGATCCGCGGAGCCGTCGGCGCGGCCGGCGACATCGGCCACACCCGCGCGGTCACGGGCACGGTCGACGCGGATCCGCTGCCCTGCCGCTGCGGCAACGCCGGCTGCGTGGAGGCGTACGCGAGCGGCTGGGCCCTCGTCCGCGACCTCTCGGCCGACGACCCCTCGATCAAGCACGTCGCCGACGTCACGGCCCGCGTGCTCCGCGGCGACATGCGCGCCACCCAGGCCGTGCGCCAGGCCGGCCGCGTCCTCGGCGAGGCGGTCGCCGACCTCGTCAACATCCTCAACCCGCGGACCATCGTGATCTCGGGCCAGCTCGGCGACTGCGGCGAGGTGCTGATGTCGGGCCTGCGCGAGCGCGTCTACCTGCGCACCCACCCGCTCGCCACGCGGCACCTGACCATCCACACGTCGGACCTGGGCGAGCTGGCGGGCGTGATCGGCCTCGCTCTGACGACAGCCGATCAGGTCTTCAGCCGCGAGCGCTTCGACCGCGAGGCGAGCGCCGAGAGCCCCCGCGCGGCGGCCGCCGCGAGCTGAGCGGGAGCGCCCTGCCGCGCCCGGCAGCGGCGGGACCGGCGTGAGCGACCCCCTCCGCCCCGCGCACTGTTACGCCCGGCGACGAAGGGTTACGCCGGGCGACGCGGGCCGGGACGGGCGGGCCCGCGGTGCTCCATCATCGTGTCCGGGACGACGCGGAGAGGCCGCGGCCGCCCGACCCGTCCGAAGGAACGCGATGATCCGGCTCGAGCAGCTCAGCAAGTCGTACGGTCCGGCGACCGTGCTCGACCGCCTCGACTTCTCGGTCGCGACCGGCGAGATCTTCGCCGTCGTCGGCCCGAGCGGCGCGGGCAAGAGCACGCTCGCCGCCTGCGTGAACCTCCTGGAGCGGCCCACCTCGGGCACGGTCGTCGTCAACGGGGAGGCGCTCTCGCAGCTCTCGGAGGAGCGGCTGCGCGTCGCCCGCCGCCGCATCGGCACCGTCTTCCAGTCCGACGGACTCTTCAGCCGCCGCACGGCCGAGCAGAACGTGGCCCTGCCGCTGGAGTACCTCGGCGTCACCGCCGCCGAGACGAAGCGGCGCGTCGCGGAGCTGCTCGAGCGCGTCGGCCTCTCGGACCGCGCCCGCTACTACCCGCACCAGCTCTCCGGCGGTCAGCGCCAGCGCGTCGGCATCGCCCGCGCTCTCGCCCTCCGCCCCTCGGTGCTGCTCTCGGACGAGGCCACCTCGGGCCTCGACCCCGCCTCGACCACCGCGATCACCACGCTCCTGAAGGAGCTGCGCGACGACCTGGGCCTCTCGATCCTCTTCATCACCCACGAGATGGAGACGGTGCGCCAGGTGGCCGACTCCGTCGCCCGCCTCGACCACGGCCGCATCGTGGAGTCGGGGCGCCTCGTCGACCTGCTGCGCGACCCCGCGTCCCCGCTCGGCCTCGCCCTCAACCCGGTGCGCCCCTTCGTCGCGCCCGGCCCGGGTCTGGGCGAATGGGTGGTGGGCTACTCCCGCTCCGGAGTGCCGACCGACTGGGTCACCCGGCTCGCGGAGGCGGTCGGCCCCGTCTCGCTGCTCGGCGCGGCGATCGAGACGGTGGACGGGCAGGCGGTCGGCCACGCGACGATCGGGCTCGGCCCGGTCGACGAGGCGCGGCTCACCCGGGCGGCGGCCGAGCTCGGCCTGTCGGTCCGGCCCGCCGGCGTGCGCGTCCTCGCCGAGGAGGTGGCGGCATGATCCTCCACCTCGACAACAAGGTCCCGCTCGAGCAGATCCCCGCGCTGGTGCTGCCGGCGCTCGGCGAGACGCTGATCATGGTCGGCATCGTCATGGCGATCGTGGTGCTGGTCGGCGTGCCGCTGGGCGCTCTCGTGCACAACCTCGCTCCGGGCGGGCTGGCCGAGAACCGGGCCGCCCACCAGGTGCTCAGCGCCGTCATCAGCGTCGGCCGCTCGCTGCCGTTCCTCATCCTGATGGCGTCGATCATGCCGTTCACGCGCCTGATCACCGGCACCAACATCGGGATCGCGGCCGCCGTCGTGCCGATGTCGATCGCGGGGATCGCCTTCTTCACCCGGATCGTCGAGAACGCGCTGCGCAGCGTGCCGCTCTCGCTCACCCGCGTCGCCCGCGCCTCCGGAGCGTCGCGGCTGCAGGTGGTGCGGACCGCCCAGCTGAGCGAGGCGGTTCCGCAGATCATCGGCGGCCTGACGATCAACACGATCGCGATGATCGAGTACTCGGCGATCGCCGGCACGATCGGCGCCGGGGGCATCGGCTACGTCGCGGTGACCTACGGCTACCAGCGCTTCGACACCACCGTCATGCTCGCCACCATCGTGATCCTGGTCGCCACCGTCGCGACCGTGCAGCTCACCGGCGACGCACTCGTCCGCGCGACCACGCCCGGCGCCTCCCGCTCGCGGCGAGCGCCCCGGGTCGCGGCCGCCGTCTAGAACCACCACTCCTCCTCCTGCGCCCTCGGGCGCCCCTCCCGCGCGCCCGCGCACCCCCTCTTCGAAAGGCACCGCCATGTCCACTCCCGACGACCTCGGATTCAATCTCAAGAAGAAGCGCCGCTGGCCCTGGATCGCCGGAGCGGCCGTCGTCGTGGTCGGCGTCGCCTCCGCGATCGCCGTCCCGCTCCTCTCCCCCGCCGTCTCGGCCAACGAGCAGGAGGGAGCGACGCTCTACGTCGCGACCGCCGAGGGCAATGCCTCCGAGCAGGCCCTGGTCGACTTCGTCGCGAAGGAGGTGGCGCCGCGCTACGGCATCACCGTCGCCTTCAAGGGGCTCTCGGACAGCAACACCATCAACCGCGCGGTGAGCGAGGGCGAGGTCGCGGCCACGGTGTACCAGCACAAGCTCTGGCTGGGACAGGTGCTCGAGGCCAACCCCGACTTCGAGGAGGAGGCGGCCACCCCCGTCTTCCGCTGGGGCTTCGGGCTCTGGAGCGACAAGTACTCCGACGTCTCCCAGATCCCCGACGGCGGCACGGTCTCGCTCTACTCCGACCCCGCCAACGAGGCGCAGGGCCTCTGGCTGCTGCAGAACGCCGGCCTGATCACGCTGAAGCCGGGCACGGAGCCGGGCACCGCGACCCAGGACGACATCGCCGAGAACCCGAAGAACCTGCAGTTCACGCTGCTCGACTTCGCCGCCCAGTCGCGCGCGCTGCCGGACCTCGACGCGGCCGTCGGCTACACCGAGTACTACCTCGCCGCCGGCATCCCGATCGAGCAGCAGATCTTCGCCCCGCAGGCCCCCGACGACTTCGCCGGGCAGCTCACCATCGGCTCGAAGTACCGCGACACCGAGAACGTGAGGAAGCTCGTCCAGGCCTTCCAGGACCCGGCCGTGCAGGAGTTCCTCGCCACGGACGAGACGGTGAAGGGGATCCTGCTGCCGATCGACGGCTGAGCAGGGCCGGAGCGACGGGGTCGCCTGAGGAGTCGCGCGCGGCTTCTCGGGCGACTCGGCGTCTGCGGACGTAGCGTGGGCTCATGAACACGTTCACTCTCCACAACGGTGTCGAGATCCCCGCCCTCGGACTCGGCGTCTTCCAGACTCCGCCCGACGAGACCCGCGCCGCCGTCGCCGCCGCGCTCGACGCGGGGTACCGGCACATCGACACGGCGGCGGCCTACGGCAACGAGCGCGAGGTGAGCGAGGCGATCGCCGGCCGCGACGACGTCTTCCTCGAGACGAAGGTGTGGATCAGCGACTACGGCTACGACGAGACGCTGCACGCCTTCGACAAGAGCGCGGGCAAGCTCGGCGTCGAGCGGATCGACCTGCTGATCCTGCACCAGGCCCTGCCCGAGGCCTTCGACCGCACCCTCGACGCCTACCGGGCGCTCGAGCGGCTGCTCGCCGACGGGAGGGTGCGGGCGATCGGCGTGAGCAACTTCATGGTCGAGCACCTCACCCGCCTGCTCGCCGAGACCGACGTCGTCCCCGCGGTGAACCAGCTCGAGGTTCACCCGTACTTCCAGCAGCGGCGGGTCGAGCGCTTCGGCTGCGAGAACGACATCCTCACCCAGGCCTGGTCGCCGATCGGCGGCATCACCGCCTACCGCGACTCCCCGCGCCGCAGCTTCGACGACCCGGTGCTCCTCGAGCTCGGCGCCAAGTACGGGAAGACGGCCGCGCAGGTGATGCTGCGCTGGCACCTGCAGGAGGGCCGCCAGGTCATCCCCAAGTCGACCCGCCCCGAGCGCATCGCCGAGAACATCGACGTGTTCGACTTCGCGCTCTCCGGCTCGGAGCTCGCCCGGATCGACGCCCTCGAGGCCGGCGTGCGCGGCGGACCGGAGCCCGAGGCCGTGACGCTGGAGGCGTACGGCCGCGACATCCCCGAGGCGTGAGGACGGCGCCCGCGACGGGAACACCGGAGCCGTCGCGGGCGTTGCCTTCACCATGAGCGTTCCCCTCTCCATCCTCGACCTCGCCCCCATCGCCCCCGGTGAGACCGCTCGCGACAGCTTCGCCGCCTCCGTCGCCCTGGCCCAGGAGGCCGAGCGGAACGGCTACCGCCGCGTCTGGTACGCCGAGCACCACAACATGGCGAGCATCGCCTCCAGCGCGACCTCGGTGCTCATCGCGCACGTCGCCTCGCAGACCTCCACGATCCGCCTCGGCTCCGGCGGCGTCATGCTGCCGAACCACTCCCCGCTCACCATCGCCGAGCAGTTCGGCACCCTCGAGACGCTGCACCCGGGCCGGATCGACCTCGGACTCGGCCGCGCCCCCGGCAGCGACCAGGCGACCTTCCGCGCGCTCCGCCGCGACCCCGACTCCTCCGAGCGCTTCCCGCAGGACGTGCTGGAGCTGCAGGCGTTCCTCGCCGGCGAGTCCCGCATCCCCGGAGTGAGCGCGACGCCCGGTGCCGGCACCCGCGTCCCCCTCTACATCCTCGGCTCCTCGCTCTTCGGCGCGCAGCTCGCGGCCGCGCTGGGCCTGCCGTACGCGTTCGCCTCGCACTTCGCTCCGGACGCGCTGCACCAGGCTGTCGCGGAGTACCGCCGCGGCTTCCGCCCCTCCGAGCAGCTCGACGCGCCCTACGTGATCGCCGGGATGAACGCCATCGCCGCCGACACCGAGGAGGACGCACAGGAGCAGTTCGCGCAGATGAAGCGCGCCCGCCTGATGATGCTGCTGCGCCAGAGCGGGCAGATCCCCGTCGGCCAGACCTTCGACGACGAGGAGCTCGACGCCCTGCTCAGCGCCCCGATCGGCGCCCACGTCGCGAGCATGACCACCTACACCGGTGTCGGCACCGGCGACCAGGTGGCCGACTACACCGCCGACTTCGCCCGCTCCGCCGACGCCGACGAGGTCATCGTCGCCCACGCGTCGCTGCAGACGGAGGCGCGCCTGCGCTCGGTCGCGCTCCTCGCGCAGTCGAACGCGCGCGTCGCCGCCTGACGGGCGGCCCAGTCCGTCGACGCCGCCGCACGGGCCCCGCGCGCGACCGGGGCCGCGCATCGGCGGGCGTGCGGCGCGCATCGGCGGACTCCTGTGAAAGTGAGCCTCTAACGGGGGCCACCTCACAGGGGGCGACCCCGGGAGGAGCGCGTCCGCGGTGCCAGGCTGAGCCCTGTGTCGACGATGACGGGCAAGCGGCGTGAGCCCGGGGACAGCCCTGCGCGGTCAGCGGCCCTGCTGATGCGGGTCTGCGCGGGCGACCGGACCGCCTTCCGGCAGCTCTACTCGCTCACCGCGGGCAGGGTCGTCTCCGTCGCGGACGCCGTGCTCGACGACCGCGCCGCCGCCGAGGAGGTCGCGCAGGAGGTCTACCTCGAGCTCTGGCGCACCGCGCGCTCGCTCGACCCGGGACGTCCCGTCCTCGCCTTCCTGGCCCAGGTCGCGCACCGCCGGGCCGTGGACCGCGCCCGTGCGGACCGGTCGGCGCGGCGCCGGGAGCTGCAGTACACGGTCCTCGACCGGCCGCGCGATCACGAGTGGGAGCGCTCGGACGTCCGGCTCGCCCTGGCGCCCGCGGCCGGCGCGATCCGGCAGCTCGCCGCCATCCACCACGACGTCCTCTACCTCGCCTACGTCCGCGGGTACAGCCACTCCGAGATCGCGGAGGAGCTGTCGATCCCGCTCGGCACCGTCAAGACCCGGCTGCGCGACACCCTCATCCGCCTGCACACCCACCTGCAGTCCGCCGGCCCGGCGGACCCGGACGGCGGACCGGGACGGCGCATCCGGCGCTGACCGATGGCGCGGACGCCTCTGCGCCACCGGGGTCGCACGCTTCAGGACCGTGTCCGGCCCGCTCAGCCCGCCTGCGTCGCGCCCGAGACCGCGAGCCCGACGATCACCGTCAGCACCGTCGTCCACAGCGCGATCGCGACGCCCTGCCAGAGCAGGATCCGCCCTCGGCCGACTCCGGCGCCCGCCAGCATCACCGCGGTGAAGTGCGTCGGGAGCAGCAGCGGCCCCAGCAGGCTCACGCCCGGGACGCCGTAGCGGGTGAAGGCCCGCTGGAACTTCTCGCGCCGCGGAGTCGTCCGCTTCGCCTCCGAGCGGCCCGTGATCGCCGAGCGGACGCCGGTGCCCAGCAGCACGAGCAGCGCCACGCAGACGAAGTTGCCGATCGCCCCCGCAAGCCCGGCGACGACCGGGTGGATGCCGCCGATGATCCCGATGCTCGCCGCTCCCTCGCCCTCGATGAAGGGGACGGCCCCGGCCGCGGCGACGACGAGGGGCTGCACGAGCTCGGGAACGCGGCCGATCAGGTCCTGGAATCCGAGGATCGCGTCGCTGATGATCGTCATGGTCGTGCCTTCCGGTACGTGGCCCCGGCTCTCGGGACTCCTCCATCCGACCGTGTCCGCGCCCGCTGCGGCAGTGCCGCCGGATCACCGCGTCCCGGGAGGATCGACGGCCCGAGGGGTGACAAGTGTCATGGTCGTAGCCTGGGCCGCATGGTGAACACGACCGAGGCGGATCCGCCCGTGCGCGCAGGCCGCGGCGTCGCCGTGACCTGGTGGTACACCCTCGCGTCGGCCGCCTCCTTCGTGGTGGTCGTCCTGGCCGTCTGGTCCGTGGCGGTGCTGAGCGCCGAGGCCGAGGAGTGGCGGAAGGCCGCCTACTTCCTGGGCGCGGCCGCCTGGGTCGCGGTGTTCTCGCCGACCGCGCTCGCGTACCGGCGCGCCGACCGCGAGGGCCCGGTGCGCCTCCGGGCCGCGCCGACCCTGGTCTTCTGCCTCGGAGTGGCGGCCGCCGCGCTCACCGGCACGGCCGCCGGGAGCCTCGCGCTCGGGCTCTCGCTCGCCGCGACCCTGGTCGCCGTGCTGCCCTGGCAGAGCGGCGTGCGGCTCCGGGTGATGGTGCTCTGCACGATCGTCCTCGCGGTCGCGGCGGTGCTCGAGCAGACGCGCGCGGCGCCGGACGCGTCGGCCGCGCTCTCGACCCTCCTGCTGTTCGCGACACTGCTGCCCCTGACGGTCGTCAGCGCGCTGTGGTGGTGGGACATCGTCCGCGAGCTCGACCGGGCGCGCGCCGCCGAGGGCCGGCTCGCCGCCGCGCAGGAGCGCCTGCTGCTCGCCGGCGACGTGCACGACCTCCAGGGCCACCACCTCCAGGTCATCGCGCTGCAGCTCGAGCTCGCCGAGCGCCTCCTCGGCAGCGACCCCGAGGCCGCTCTCGAGCAGCTGCGCGCCGCCCAGCGCTCGGTCGACGGCGCCCGCACCGGCACCCGCGAGCTGGCGACGCGCTTCCGCAGCGTCCCGCTCGCCGACGAGCTGGCCAACGCCGCCGACCTGCTCCGCTCGGCCGGGCTCCGCGTCGAGCTCGAGGTCGACCCGGCGGCGGCTCACGCGCCGGCCGAGACGCTCGGGCCGGTGGTCCGCGAGACGACGACGAACATCCTCAAGCACGGCGGCGGCTCCAGCGCGCGGCTGCGGCTCGCGCGGGAGCGGGACGAGTGGCGGTTCGAGGCGGTGAACGACCTGGCACCGGACGCGGAGGAGGCGGACGGGACCGGCTCGGGCGTCCTCGGCATGGCGGAGCGGGTCGAGCGGGCGGGCGGGACGCTGCGCGCCGGGGCGGTCCGCCGCTCCTTCGAGCTGGACGCGCGCCTGCCGGTGGGGAGCGACTCGTGATCCGGGTGCTGATCGCCGACGACGAGGACATGATCCGCACGGCGCTGGCCGCGCTCCTCCGCCTCGAGGAGGACCTCGAGATCGTGGGCGAGTGCCGCGACGGCGAGCAGGCGGTCGCGGAGGCGCTGCGCCTGCAGCCCGACGTGTGCCTGTTCGACGTCGAGATGCCCGGGCTCGACGGGATCGAGGCGGCGGAGCGGCTGCGCCGGGTCTCGGCGACGCGCGTCGTGGTCGTCACCCGGCACGCGCGGCCGGGGGTCCTGCGGCGAGCGCTCGGAGCGGGCGTCAGCGGCTTCCTGCCGAAGTCGCGCCGGGTCGAGGACGTCGCCGAGGTGATCCGCCAGGTCGCGAGCGGACGCCGCTACGTCGATCCGGAGATCGCCGCCGACGCCCTGGCGAGCACGCGCAGCCCGCTGACCGACCGCGAGCTCGACGTGCTCAGCGCCGGCTCCCGCGGCGAGACGATCGGCGAGATCGGCGCGGCGCTGCACCTCTCCTCCGGCACCGTCCGCAACCACGTCTCGTCGATCCTGCGCAAGCTCGACGTCGACACCCGCCAGCGCGCGGTCATCGAGGCCCGCGAGCGCGGCTGGATCTGAGCGCAGGCGCCGCAACGGCAGCCACTCCGCAGGAGTCGTCGCACTCGCGCTCGAGTGCGACGACTTCTGCGTTCTCGCGAGCGGTGCCCGTCAGGCCGTCGGCGTCCAGATCCGCATCGTCGACGGTCCGCGGTTCGCCCAGCGGTGGTACGGCCGGAACTCCGCCTCGAAGCGGCGCCCCTCCTCCACAGGCACGGAGCCGTAGGGCCAGCCGGATGCCGCCTCCCGCGCCACGAGGGACACGCGCGCTCCCTCCGCCGTCACGACGGGCGGCACCGACGCGTCGACCGCGATGTGCTCGGTGTCCAGGCCCTCGGGCAGGTCGAGCGACTCGATCGCGAGCACGAACGGCCCGCGCTCGAGGGCGACCTGGCCGCGCACCGCGTCGATCCGGGGGTGCGGGGCGACGAAGCGGGCCGTCATCGGCAGCGAGAGCCGCACGGTGTCGCCGGCGGAGAACGCCCGGCGGACGGTGACGGTCGGCGTCGAGACCGGCTCGCCGTCGAGCAGCGCCGAGCCCCGCGCGAACGGCGGCACCCGCAGCGTCAACGCGAACTCCGCGTCCTCGAGGATCCGCACGACGATCTCGCCGTCGGCCGGGTACTCCGTCTCGACGCCCAGCGCGACGCCTCCGGTGCGCACCTCGTACGCGCCGTACTGGTGCAGCTGCACCCCGTCGTCGGTGGCGGTCGCGAAGCCGAGCTCGACGCTCGCGAGGGTGCGGGCGGTGTTGGTCGGGCAGCACGAGACCCAGAACCACGGCGCGCGGAGGCTGGACTGCGCGCGGTCGGTCTCGCGCGACTCGTCCGGCGCCACTCCGTCGACGCGCTGCTGCAGCGTGTTCGTGTAGAAGAAGGCGCGGCCGTCGTCGCGGGTGGCGGGGAGCACCGCGTTCAGCAGCGTCCGCTCCATCAGGTCCGCGTAGCGGTGCTCGTTCGAGCCGAGCAGGAGCCGCCAGCTGAGCATCGTGGAGCCGATCGCCGCGCAGGTCTCGGCATAGGCGCGATCCGGCGGCAGCTCGTAGTCGGTGCCGAACGCCTCGTCCTGGTGGTGCGAGCCCATCCCGCCCGTGACGTAGGTGCGCCGCTCGACGGTCGCCTCCCACTGGCGGCGGACCGCCTCCTCCAGCTCGGCGTCGCCGGTCTCGACCGCGACATCGAGAGCCCCGGAGGCGAGGTAGAGGGCCCGCACCGCGTGGCCGCGCAGCACCTCCGCGTCGCGCACGGGCACGTCGTCCTGGAAGTACTCGGCGCCGAACGCGATCGGCTTCAGCGTCCCCGTCCCGCGCCGCTCCACGAAGAGGCGGGCCAGCTCGAGGTAGCGCTCCTCCCCCGTCGCCCGCGCCAGCTCGGCGAGCGCCGGCTCGATCTCGGGGTGGCCGCACACGGCGACCCTCCCCTCGGGCCCGAACTCGCGATGCACGTGGTCGGCGAGGCGCCGGGCGACCTGCGGCAGGAGGTCGTCGTGACCGGTGCGCAGCCGCGCCACGGCGGCCTGGATCAGGTGCCCGAAGCTGTACAGCTCGTGGCCCCACTCCAGGTCGGAGTAGCGCGCACGCTGGCCGGGCCGGCCGAAGCTCGTGTGCAGGTAGCCGTCCGGGTCCTGGGCGGAGGCGACCCGCGCGACGAGGTCGTCGTACCGCTCCTGCAGCCCGGCGTCGTCGCTCCGGCCGAGCTCCCACGCCATGGCCTCGAGGAGCTTGTAGACCTCGGAGTCCACGAACTCGATGCCCGCGTGCGCGTCGCCGCTCTCGGCGGACGAGATCGAGCCGTCGGCAGCGCGGTCGAAGTTGCCGGCCCAGCCGACGCGCTCGATCCACGAGCGGCAGTGCTCGATGACGGCGGAGGAGTTGAGGTCCTGGTAGTGCTTCCAGAAGCCGCCGGTGAGGCGGATCTCGTCCTGGCGCAGCGGCCGGAGCACGCTCCGCGAGGGGGCGACCGGGCCGCCGAGGGCGGTGGCGGTGGGGGCGGTGAGGGTCACGGTGTCTCCTTGGAGGGACGGGTCAGTCCTTGACGGCGCCGGCGGTGACTCCCGCCGAGACGTACCGCTGGGCGACGACGAGGAGGACGGCGGCCGGGAGCGAGGCGACCACGGCGGTCGCCATGATCGAGTTCCACTCCTGGTTGTTGTTGCCGATGTACTTGTAGATGCCGAGGGTGATCGGCTGGAGCTTCCCGCCGCTGTCGAGCGTCGAGGCGAAGATGAAGTCCGACCAGGCCCAGAGGAACGCGAACAGCGAGACGGTGACGACGGAGTTGCGGCTGATCGGCATGATCACCGAGGTGAAGGTGCGCCAGGCGCTCGCTCCGTCCATCCGGGCCGCCTGGGTGAGCTCGTCGGGGATCCCCGACATGAAGGCCGTGAAGATCAGCACGCCGAACGGCACCGCGATGGTGGAGTCGGCCACGATCAGGCCCGGGATCGAGTTGAGCAGTCCCAGGTTGAGGTAGATGGCGTAGAAGCCCATCGCCATGATGATCGCCGGGATCATCTGCGCGATCAGCAGCACGAACGAGAGCGCCTGCCCGCCGCGGGGCCGCAGCTTCGCCAGCGAGTAGGCGGCGGGAGCGGCGATCGCCACGGTCAGCAGCACCGTGCCGAGGCCGACGACGAGGCTGGTGCCCAGGTAGGGCAGCTGCTCGCTCAGCACCGCCTGGTAGCCGGTGAACGTGGGCGAGAACGGGAACCAGTCCGGCGGATCCTTCCGCATCGAGCCGGTCGGAGTGAGGGAGACGTTGATCATCCAGTAGACGGGGAACAGCATGACCGCCGTGAGGGCGATCCCGACCACCGTCAGGTACCAGGGGCGTCGGGCGGTCACGAGTCGGCCTGCTTCCGCTGGACCCGGATGTACACGAGACCGAAGACGAGGGCCAGGATGATCAGCAGGTTGCCGACGGCCGCGGCCGGTCCGAAATCGGGCAGCATCGAGCCGAAGCCGAGCTGGTACGTCCAGGTGGCGAGCGTGGTCGAGGAGTCGGCGGGGCCGCCCTTCGTCATGATCCAGATGATGTCGAACACCTTCAGCGTGTAGACGAGGCCGAGCAGGATCGTGATCGCCGACACCGGCCGCAGCAGCGGCAGCGTGATCCGCCAGAACTGCTGGGCGCCGGTCGCGCCGTCGAGCGAGGCCGCCTCGTAGAGGTCCTGCGAGATGTTCTGCAGGCCGGAGTAGAGGATCACCAGGTTGAACGGGATGCCGATCCAGATGTTCGCGATCAGGACCGCGATCAGCGAGGTGGTCGGCGAGGTGAGCCAGTTGATCTGGCCGATCCCGAACGACTCCAGGAACGCGTTCACGATGCCGGAGTCGCTGTTGAGCATCCACGACCAGGTCGACGCCGAGACGATCAGCGGCAGGAGCCACGGCACCAGGAACAGCGCCCGGAGCGTGCTCGCCAGCGGGAAGCGGCGGTAGAAGAACACGGCGAGCGCCAGCCCCAGCGTGAACTGGAAGAGGAGCGAGACGCCGGTGAAGACCGCCGTGTGCAGCAGCGCCGGGCCGAAGGTCGCGTCCTGGAACACCTGGACGTAGTTGTCGAACCAGACGAAGGGCGCGTTCCCCTGCACGAACGAGCGGACCGTGTAGTCCTTCAGGCTCAGCTCGAGGTTGCGGTAGAGCGGGAACGCGTAGAAGACGAGCAGGTAGGCGACGAGCGGGGCGAGGAACGCCCACGCGACCAGACGGCCGCCCTCGGGGCGCCAACGGCGCCGACGGCTCTCGGCGGCCGGGGCGGGCGGGGCCGGCGGCTCGGTGCCGCGCCGCAGGAGGCGGGCGGTCTCGGTGGCAGTGGTCATGGTCTCTCCCGTCCCCCCGGCCGGTGCGCGGAGCACCGGCCGGGGGGACCTCGTTCGGGGAGCGGGAGCCCCCGGTCGTCCTACTTCGTGGCGGATTCGGCGGCCGACTGGGCGGCCTTCAGGGCGTCCTCGGGAGACTGCGAGCCGCTGAGCACGGTCTGCACCGCGCCCCACAGCTGCTCCGAGATCTTCGGGTACTTCGTGCCGAGGTCGTCCGAGGTGCGGCCCTTCGCGGCCTGCACGGCGGTGACCCACGGCTCGAGGTCGGCGTTGCCGGCGACCTGCTCCTGCTGCGCCTCGGCCGTCGGCGCGATGTACGAGAGCGTGTTGTCGGTCGTGACCAGGCTCTCCGTCGAGGTCAGGCACTCGGCGATCTGCTTCGAGGTCTCGTAGCGCGCCGTGTCCGACTGCACCGGGAGGGTGAGGAACTCGCCTCCGGTCGGTGCGGGGGCCGCTCCGCCGTCCTTCGACGGGATGGTCAGGACGCCGTAGTCGATGCCCGAGGCCTTCGCGTTGGCCAGCTGCCAGGTGCCGTTCTCGCCGAAGGCGTACTCGCCGGTCTCGAACTCCTGCCAGCTCGTGGTCTGCGTGTTGCCGATCACGGAGTTGGGCGCGTAGCCCTTCTCGAGCCAGTCGCTCCAGAGCGAGACGGCGTCGACCGCGGCGGGCGAGTCGAGGTCGGTCAGCTCGGCGCCGGAGCCCCAGAACCACGGCAGGAACTGGAAGGTCCCCTCCTCCGTGCCGATGCCGGAGAACGTGATGCCCTTGCCGCCGGAGGCGGTGACCTTCTCGAGCGCGTCGGTCAGCCCGGCCCAGTCGGTGATGGAGGCGGCGTCCACGCCGGCCTTCTCGAGCACGGCCTTGTTGTAGTACAACGCGAGCGTGTTGGCGCCGATCGGCACGCCGAAGGTGTCGCTGCCGGTCTGGCCGGCCGCGAGGATGTTCGCGTCGATCCCCTCGGTGGAGAGCCCGGACTCGGCGGTCGTGGTCAGGATGCCCGACTCCGCGAGCGTCGAGACAACGGGGTTGTCGACGAGCAGGAGGTCGGGCGAGTTGCCCTGCTGACCGGCGAGCAGCGCCTTGTTGGTCAGGTCGGTGGTGTCGTAGCCGGTGCGCTCGACGGTGACGCCGGCCTCGGTCCCGCAGGAGTCGATGAGCTTCGCCCAGTCGGACGACTCGTCGAACTGGGGGTACGGGTCCCAGAACGTGTAGCTGCCTCCCGCGGCGGAGCCGGAGTCTCCCCCGGAGCCGCTCGCGCAGCCGGTCAGTGCGGCGGCGGCCGTCCCCAGCAGGACGGCGGCGGCGAGGCCCCGAGCGTGCTTCCTCGTCTTCACGGATGATCCCTTCGTCGTTGACGGATTCCTCGGCAGTCGTCCCGATCGTCTACGCCGGGCCGAAACTACTTTCTGTCGGGTAAACCTAGGCAGGGGCGGTCAGCGCGTCAAGAGATGCGACCTTTTCGGTCTTTTCGGTTTTTCGCCGGAGTCGTGCGAGGATCGACGCGGCGGCCCGCCGGGCCCGGAACGGAGGCGCGGTGCCACCACGCAAGCCCACCGGCACCATCACGCTCACCGACGTGGCGGCCGCCGCCGGCGTCTCGATCGCCACCGCCTCCAAGGCGCTCAACGGCCGCGACCAGGTGCGCGCCGAGACCCGCCAGCGCGTGCTGGACGCCGCCGAGGCCCTCTCCTTCACCCCGAACCCGTTCGCGCAGGCCCTCAACTCCCGGCGCACGGGCACCATCGGGATGCTCACCAACGACCTCGACAACCGCTTCGTGCTCCCCGTGCTGCTCGGCGCCGAGGACGCGTTCGGCGCCGGATCGACGTCGGTGCTCCTCTGCGACGCCCGCGGCGACTCGATCCGCGAGCAGCACCACATCAAGAACCTGCTCGCCAAGCGCGTCGACGGGATCGTGGTGCTCGGCCGGACGACGAACCCGCGCCCCTCGATCACCCGCACCATCCCGGTGCCGGTCGTCTACGCCTACGCGCCCTCGGAGGATCCGCGCGACTCCTCCTTCACGCCCGACAACGTGCAGGCCGGCGTCCTCGCCGCCCGCCACCTGATCGAGCGCGGACGGACGAGGATCGCCCTCGTCAACGGCGAGCCGAGCTACACCGCCGCACACGACCGTGCCCGGGGCGTCGAGCAGGCGCTGACGGAGGCGGGATTGCCGCTGGTCGGCGGCGGCGTCCTCTTCGGGCAGTGGTCCGAGAGCTGGGGCCGCCAGTGCGCCGAGTCGCTGCTGCGCGCGCATCCGGACCTCGACGCGATCATCTGCGCGAGCGACCAGATCGCCCGCGGCACCCTCGACCACCTGCGCGAGACCCGCCGGCAGGTGCCGCAGGACGTGGCCGTCGTCGGCTTCGACAACTGGGACCTCCTCGTCGAGGCCGCCCGCCCGCCGCTCTCGAGCATCGACATGATGCTCGACACGCTCGGCCGCGCCGCCGCGGAGGAGCTCTCGAACGCGATCCACGGACGTCCGACCGCGGGCGTGCAGGCCATGCCCGTCCGCTTCGTGCCGCGGGAGTCCTCCGGCTGACGCCCCCGCCCTCCGCGAGAACGCGGAGGACACCGCCTGCTCAGCGGTGTCCCGACGCTCGGAGCGGCGTCTCGACGCACGAGCGGGCCAGCGCGCATCGGCGAGGACACCGGAGGGACGGGCGGAGCGCGATCGTGGGCACAGACGTGCGCCGGACCCCTCGGGAGTCCGGCGCACGGCCTGGCGGTGATCAGCTGCCGGTGATCAGCCGGGATCAGCTCCCGGTGCGTTCACCGCGGCGTCGGAGGGTGAGGAGCATCAGACCGCCGCCGAGCAGGGCGAGCAGGCCCAGCACTCCGGCGGTCGCCGTCGCTGCGGCGTCCACTCCGGTCGAGGCGAGAGCCGGACCGCGGGGACCGTTCGACCCGGACACGGGAACGACCGCGGCGTGGGAGGGCGCCGGTCGCGGCGCTGTGGTCGCGGTCGGAGTGGGCGAGGCCGTGGGCGTCGCGGTCGGCGTGGGGGTGGGGGTCGCCGTCGGAGCCACGGTCGGGGTCGCCGTCGGCGTGGTCGTCGGCGTGACCGTCGGAGCCACGGTGGGCGCGATCGTCGGAGTCACCGTCGGAGTGACGGTGGGCGCGATCGTCGGAGTCACCGTCGGAGTCACCGTCGGCACGACGGTGGGAGTCACCGTCGGAGTCACCGTCGGCACGACGGTGGGAGTCACCGTCGGGGTGACGGTGGGAGTCACGGTCGGCGTGACAGTGGGTGTGACCGTCGGCGTCACGGTCGGCGTGACGGTGGGGGTCACGGTCGGCGTGACGGTGGGGGTCACCGTCGGGGTCACGGTCGGCGTGATGGTCGGGGTCACCGTCGGCGTGACCGTGGGCGTCACGGTCGGTGTGACTGTCGGCGTGACCGTCGGCGTCACGGTGGGCGTGACCGTCGGCGTCACGGTGGGCGTGACCGTCGGGGTCACGGTCGGCGTCACGGTCGGCGTGCCGTCGGGGTCACGGTCGGCGTCACGGTCGGCGTGACCGTCGGCGTCACGGTCGGCGTAGCCGTCGGCGACGGTCCGCCGTCGGAGGGCTCGCAGCCCGGCTCGGTGAAGTCGTTGGAATCGAGCGTGACCGCTCCCGTGCGGGCCAGTGCGCGGCCCTCGACGGAGACGCCCGTCGTCACCGTGATCGAGGCCGAGGCGAGCACGGAGCCCACGAAGTCCGAGTCGGTGCCGAGCGTCGCGGAGCTGCCGATCTGCCAGTAGACGTTGCAGGCCTGCGCTCCGTTGATCAGGGCCACCGTGCTCGACGAGGCCGTCGTCAGCGTCGACGCGGCGCGGATCACGAAGACCGCCTCGTTGACGCCCTCGGTGTCGAGCGTGAGCGTCCCTGTCACTCCGACCGGTCCGGCCGCGGTGTAGACCCCGGGTTTCAGCGTCCGGCCGCCGATCTCGGCGCCGATCTGCGCCGTCGTCGCCTGCGAGGCGAGCTGTCCGTAGGCGGTGCCCACGTCGGCCTGGGCCTGCGCCGCCTCCGCGTCTCCGCGATGGATCACTCCGTCCGTCCGCCCGGGCGGGAACCCGGTGACGGCGGTCAGCGGGCTGACCCCGACGTTCTGGTCGAGGACGCTCGACCCCGTGTTCGTCACGGTCGACGCGGCCAGGACCGAGTAGTCCTCCGCCGTGCCGAGGTCGGGAGCAGTGGCCGCCTGCGCCGAGACGCCGGCGAAGAGCGCGGCGCCGACGACGGCGAGGACGACACCCGTCCCGATCGCCCCTCTTCTGCGGTTCTGCCGATGACGGCGGAGCGAGGTGCGAGAGGACACGTGCGGCATGAGGCCAGCGATCTGCCCACGTCAGCGTGAGCTCAATAACCCGAGGTGGGAGGCTCGAACCGTGGGTCGCGCTCCTCGCCCGCGTCTACGCCGCGACCCTGACGGGGGGCAGGATCCGCCGACGACGTCCCCCGACCCGGGACATCCTCGCCACCGGAGTCCTCGCGCCGGTGACGGCGGACACGGCCGGCGGAGCGGATCAGCGGCGACGCCCGCGGCACCCGAACCGGGCGGAATGCTGTGCGTCCCGGGAGCCCTCAGCCGAGAGCCGCCAGCCGCTCGATCACGCCCTCGCCCAGCCGGGCGACGTACCCCTCCGGATCCGGCCCGGCCGGCGCCAGCTGCACGTGGTCGATCCCCAGCGCTGCGTACTCCTCCATCGCGCGGACGAAGCCGTCGGGGTCGCCGATCGGATCGCCGCCCCCCGTGATGGTCTTCGTGATCGTCGCGTAGTCGCGCCCGAGGTCGTCGCAGTGCCGCTTCAGCACGTCGAGCTTGTGCGCCACGTCGTCCGCGCCGGTGCCGAACAGGTTGCAGGCGTCGCCGTACTGCGCGACCAGCCGCAGCGTCTTCCTCTCTCCGCCGCCGCCGATGAGGATGGGCGGGCCGGGCTGCTGGATCGGCGCCGGGTGGTTCAGCGTCTCGGCCAGCCGGTAGTGCGTCCCCTCGAACGGCCCGTCGTCGTCGCTCCACATCTGACGGCAGATCCGCAGCGTCTCCTCCAGCCGCTCGAACCGCTCCTTCAGCGGCGGGTACGGCACGCCGAGCCCGAGGTGCTCGCGCTCGTACCAGGCGGCGCCGATGCCGAGCATCGCGCGCCCGCCGGAGAGCACGTCGAGGGTGGTGACGATCTTCGCGAGCAGTCCCGGATGGCGGTACGTCACGCCAGTGACGAGGAGACCCAGCCGCATCCGCTCCGTCCGGCCGGCGACGAAGCCGAGCGAGGTGTAGCCCTCGAGCATCGGATCCTCGCTCGTCGCGAAGTGCTCCATCTGGAAGTAGTGGTCCATCAGCGTGAACCAGGCGCAGCCGACGTCCTCGGCCGTCCGCGCGGTCGCTCCGATGATCGGCGCGATCCCCGCGCTCCCGCCCGGAAGGGTGAAGTCCATGAAGTGAATGCCGAGCTGCACGCGCGTCTCCTGTCGTCCCGGGATGTCCAGGAGCCAGTGTGCGCCGAGCCACCGCTCAACACGCCGACGCGCCCGCCTCTGAGCGGCGTCTCATCCATTCCGCGGCGTCTCGGCCGATCGCACCCGTCGAGGCGCGGCCGCGCTCACTCGCAGACGCGGAAGCGGTTCCGGTCGAACCCGACGACGTCGCCGACGGCGAGCTGGCGCCCGCGGCGCAGATCGACTTCGCCGTTGACGGTCACCATCCCCTCGGCGACCGCCTCCTTGGCCTCGCCGCCCGAGAGGATCCCCGCGAACTTGAGGAACTGGCCCAGGCGGATCGACCCGCCGCCCAGCGGGACGTCGACGGGCTCGGGGACGGCAGCGGCGCCTGTCACGTCAGACCGCCGGGATGTCGGCGAAGCGCGAGAAGTGGCCGTGGAAGCCGACGGTCACCGTGCGGGTCGGGCCGTTGCGGTGCTTGGCGACGATAAGGTCGGCCTCGCCCGCGCGCGGGTTGTCCTTCTCGTAGGCGCTCTCGCGGTGCAGGAGGATCACCATGTCGGCGTCCTGCTCGATCGAGCCGGACTCGCGGAGGTCCGAGATGGCGGGGAGCTTGTCGGCGCGCTGCTCGGGGCCTCGGTTCAGCTGCGAGAGCGCGATGACCGGCACCTGCAGCTCCTTCGCGAGGAGCTTGAGGGCACGCGAGAACTCCGAGACCTCCTGCTGGCGGCTCTCGACCTTCTTGCCGGAGGTCATCAGCTGCAGGTAGTCGATGACGACCATCTTGAGCCCGACCCGCTGCTTGAGTCGGCGGCACTTCGCCCGGATCTCGACGAGAGTCATGTTGGGCGAGTCGTCGATGTAGAGCGGCGCGTCGTTGATCCGGCCACGGGTTGAGGCGATGGTCGTCCAGTCGCGCTGGTCGACCGTGCCCTTGCGCATGTGCTGCAGCGGCACGGACGCCTCGGCCGAGAGGAGGCGCATCGCGATCTCGCTGCGCCCCATCTCGAGGGAGAAGAAGATCGTGGCCATGTTGTGCTTGATCGCGGCGGCGCGGGCGAAATCGAGCGCCAGCGTCGACTTTCCGAGCGCGGGGCGCGCGGCGACGATGATCATCTGCCCGGCGTGGAAGCCGTTGGTCAGGTCGTCGAGGTCGGCGAAGCCGGTGGGGACGCCGGTGAAGCTGCCGTCCTTGTGAGCGGCCGCCTCGATCTCGTCGATCGCGACGGTCACCGCATCGGTCAGCGGGACGTAGTCCTCCGCCGTCTCGGAGCCGGTGACGTTGTAGATCTCGGCCTGCGCCGTGTTGACCAGGTCGAGCACCTCGCCCTCGCCCTGGTAGCCCATCTGCGCGATGCGGGTGCCCGCCTCGACGAGGCGGCGCAGCAGAGCGCGCTCGGCGACGATGGAGGCGTAGTACCCGGCGTTGGCCGCGGTGGGGACCATCGAGGTGAGCGTGTGCAGGTAGTCGGCGCCGCCGGCCCGCTGCAGCTCGCCCTGCTTCGTGAGCTCGTCGGTGACCGCGATGACGTCGGTCGGCTCGCCGTGCGAGTAGAGGGCGAGGATCGCGTCGAAGACGATCTCGTGCTTGGGGATGTAGAAGTCGGTGCCCTTGACGCTCTCGACGACATCGGCGACCGCGTCCTTCGAGAGCAGCATGCCGCCCAGCGCCGACTGCTCGGCGAGGAGGTCGTGCGGAGGGGTCCGCTCGTTCCCGCGTGACTCGCCGCGGTCTCCGCGACCGTCCCGTCCGTCCGAGCCGGGTACCGCCAGGTGCGCGATCGTCATGCCTTCGCCTCCTCCTGTCGGGTGCTGCGCGTCCGGTCGAGCCGGTGCCGGGATCCGGTCTACCAGCGACCTCCGACAGCGGCGCACGGGCGCCTGCCCGCACCCCTCGCGGGGCGCTGCGCCACCCTACGGACCGCCGCCCGCGGCACGCAAACCGCCCTGTGGAGAGAGCTGTGCAGAACCGAGGGGAAACGCCGGGCCCACTGTGGGCAACGTGTGGACAACCCTGTGGGATCAGCGGCCCTCGACAAGTTTTTTCCGGCTCTTGACCAGGCATTTCCTGCTTTCCACAGGTGTGTGGGGAAAAGAGTCTCAAGACCACAGTGAAGGTTGGTCCCGCCGGAGGGTGTATGTGGATGGAGCTGTGGAAAACGGGAACGACGAAGGGCGGTGCGAGGGGACTCGGAAGTCCCGTCGCACCGCCCTCGGCGGCGTTCTCGCGGCCTTACTTGGCCGCGACCACCTGCAGCTTCACAGTGGCCTGGATGTCGTCGCGCAGACGCACCACGGCCTCGTGCTCGCCGACGTGCTTGATCGCGTTCGAGATGACGATCTTGCGCTTGTCGAGCTCGCCGAATCCGGCCGCCGCCACCGCGTTCGCGATATCGGAGGTCTTCACCGAGCCGAACAGGCGGCCGTCCTTGCCGGCCTTGACCGTCAGCTTCACGCGGTTGGCCTCGAGGACCTGCTTGGTGTGCTGGGCCTCTTCGATGGTCTTGTGCTCACGAGCGGCTCGCGCCGACTTGATCTGCTCGACCTGCTTCTCGCCACCGCGGGTCCACGCGACGCCGAAGCCCTGCGGGATGAGGTAGTTGCGGGCGAACCCGTTCTTCACGTCGACGACGTCGCCGGCCGAGCCGAGTCCGTCGACCTCGTGGGTCAGGATGACCTTGGACATACCGTTACCTACCTTCCGCTGCCGGCGTAGGGCAGGAGCGCCATCTCGCGGGCGTTCTTGACGGCACGGGCGATGAGGCGCTGCTCCTGAACGGAGACGCCGGTGATACGACGGGCGCGGATCTTCCCGCGCTCCGAGATGAACTTGCGGAGGGTCGCGACGTCCTTGTAGTCGATGACACCCACGCGGACCGACTTCGCGGGGGCCGCGTTCTTCGCGCCCTTGCCGCGGATCGGCTTGCGGCGGTCGCCGCTGCTCTTTCCAGCCATAGTGGTTTCCTTAGATTCTGGTTCGCCCCTGCCCCGCCGCGAGCGATCGCGGTGCGGGGGAGGCGTGATTCAGGTGAGGAGAGCGTCCGAGCCGAGGCTCAGAACGGCGTCTCGTCGTTGTAGCTGCCCGGCGTGCTCCACACGTCGCCACCGGCGGGAGCGCTCGGCGCCCACGGCTCCTCGGCCTGACCGCCACGGTTGCCGCCGGCGTTGCCGGAGCCCCCCTGACCGCCGCTGCCGAAGCCGCCCTGGCCGCCGCCGATCTGACCGCCGTTGCCCTGGCCGCCACCGGCCTGGCCGCGTCCGCCTCCACCGGAGGCGCGCGTGACCTGCGCGGTCGCGTAGCGCAGCGAGGGCCCGATCTCGTCGATCTCGAGCTCGATGCTGGTGCGCTTCTCGCCTTCCTTCGTCTCGTAGGAGCGCTGCTTCAGGCGGCCGGTCGCGATGACGCGGCTGCCCTTGGTCAGCGTTCCTGCGACGTTCTCGGCGAACTCGCGCCAGACGGAGGCGCGGAGGAACAGCGCTTCGCCGTCCTTCCAGTCGTTCGCCTGACGGTCGAAGGTGCGCGGCGTGGAGGCGATGGTGAAGTTCGCGACCGCGAGCCCGCCCTGCGTGTAGCGCAGCTCGGGGTCGGCGGTGAGGTTCCCCACCACGGTGATGATCGTCTCGCCGGCCATGAGCGCTACGCCTTGGGAGCGGCCGAGGCCTTGGCAGCCTTGCGGGCGGCCTTCTCGTCGGCGAGCTTCGCGGCGGCAGCGACCTGGGCGATGCCCTCTTCGGCCCGCAGCACCTTGGTGCGCATGACGGCCTCGGACAGCTTCAGCTGACGGTCGAGCTCGTTCGCTGCGGCGGAGGTCGACGTGAAGTCGACGACGGCGTAGATGCCCTCGGACTTCTTGTTGATCTCGTACGCCAGACGACGGCGGCCCCAGACGTCGACCTTGTCGATGGATCCACCATCGGTGCGGATGACGTTGAGGAACTTGTCGAGACTCGGAGCGACGGTGCGCTCATCGATCTCGGGGTCCAGGATGACCATGATCTCGTACTGATGCGTCACTAACCCACCTCCTTCGGACTGAACGGCCACGGTATTTCCGTGACAGGAGGGTATGTAGCATCTGCCCACTCCCGCGGACGCGAGTGCGTCTGGTCGTGGACAACCTGTACAGACTACAACAGGACCGCCGCGACGCGCCGGACGGATCCGCTCGAGGCGCACCATCCCGGGCGCACGGCGAGGCGGGCACGGGGCCCGGCTCAGCGCCTCAGCGCGACGCCCACCACTCGCGGAGCCGCTGCGTCGCGACCTCCTCGCCGAGCGGACCCTCCTCGAGCCGCAGCTCCAGCAGGAACCGGTACGCCTGCCCGACCTCGGGGCCCGGGGCGAGGCCGAGGATCTCCATGATCCGCGTGCCGTCGAGGTCGGGGCGCTTGGAGGCGAGCTCCTCCTTCTCGGCGAGCTCGGCTATGCGCGCCTCGAGGTCGTCGTAGGCGTGCGCGAGCCGGTCGGCCTTGCGGCGGTTGCGCGTGGTCACGTCGGCGCGGGTGAGGATGTGCAGACGCTCGAGCAGCGGCCCCGCGTCGGTCACGTAGCGGCGCACCGCGGAATCGGTCCACGCGCCGTCCGTGTACCCGAAGAAGCGCAGGTGCAGCTCGATGAGGCGGGCCACGTCCTTCATCGTCTGGTTGTCGAACTTCAGTGCGCGCATCCGCTTGATCGCGAGCTTGGAGCCGACCAGGTCGTGGTGGTGGAAGCTCACCGCTCCGCCCGGCTCGAGCCGCCGCGTGGCCGGCTTCCCGATGTCGTGCAGGAGGGCGGCGAGCCGCAGCACGACGTCGGGCGCGGCTCCGGGGTGCCGCGACTCCTCCAGCGCGATCGCCTGCTCCAGCACGGTGAGGCTGTGGGTGTAGACGTCCTTGTGGTGGTGGTGCTCGTCCTGCTCCAGGCGCAGCGCGGGCAGCTCCGGGAGGAAGCGACCGGCCAGACCGGTGTCGACGAGCAGCTCCAGGCCGGCACGGGGCGAGGCGGTCGCGAGGAGCTTCCGCAGCTCCTCCTGCACGCGCTCCGCCGAGACGTCGTCGATCCGGCCGGCGAGCTCGGCCATCGCCCACTCGACCTCGTCGGTGGTGCGGAATCCGAGCTGCGAGGTGAAGCGCGCGCCGCGGAGCATCCGGAGCGGATCGTCGCCGAAGGAGAGGTCGGCGGGGGAGGGGGTGCGCAGCCGGCCGGCGAGCAGGTCCTCCACTCCTCCCGAGGGATCGACGAGGACGACCTCCGGGAGCCGCAGCGCCATCGCGTTGACCGTGAAGTCGCGCCGCACCAGGTCGCCCTCGAGCGAGTCGCCGAACTCGACCTCGGGCTTGCGGCTCACCCCGTCGTAGCTGTCGCTGCGGTAGGTCGTGATCTCGACCGTCTCGCCGGCCACGCGAGCGCCGATCGTGCCGAAGGCCCGGCCGATGTCCCAGTGCGCCTCGGCGATCGGAGCGACGATCCGCACGATGTCGTCGGGGCGTGCGGAGGTGGTGAAGTCGAGGTCGTGCACGCCGTGGCCGAGGAAGGCGTCGCGGACCGGGCCGCCGACCAGCGCGAGCTCGTGGCCCTGGGCCGCGAACGACTCCGCCAGCCGCGTCACCGTGGGCGTCCCCGCGAGCGCGCGGAGGGTCTCGAGAGCGGTCTGGACGCTGTGCATTCGCACGATCCTAGTGGCGGGGGGTGTCCCGGCAGCGGGTGACCGTGCCAGGGGGTTACGGGGGGGAACCGCCTGCACAGCGGACGCACCGCCTGCCCCGAGGAGGGCTGCCCGTAGAATCACCCGCATGGAGGCCGAGTGAGTCCGATGCATCGGCGCGACCCCTCCCTCCGCTCCCGCCGCTCGCGGGCGGCCCTCCTCCTGCTCCGCTCGGCAGGTGCTGCCGCCCTCGCGCTCGGCCTGACCGGCGTGGCCTCCCCCGCCCTCGCGGCCCCGGTCGCCGCCGCGACGGCGACCTCGACGCCCGCTCCCGGCACCGTCACCACGACCGCCGGGGCCGGCAGCGACGGCGTCCTGCGGCCCGGCCAGGACCTCGAGCTCTCGATCGCCGTGCGCAACGGCACCACCGAGGCGATCGACAGCGCCGACGTGACGGTCGCCCTCTCCTACGCCACCCTCGACACCCGCGCGGAGCTGCACGACTGGCTCGACGCCGAGGCCGACAACGACACCGACCCGGTCCGTGCGACCGCCCAGCTGCGCCTGCTGCCCTCCAGCACCGCCGAGGCCGGCCTCACCGTGCCGGTCGACCAGATCCCCTTCTCCAACGACCGGACCGCGCTCGGCACCCACGCCGTCCTCGTCACGGTCACCGGTCCGGGTGGTGTCGTCTCGACCGCCCGCACGGCCGTCGAGCTGACCGACGACGCGGCGGTCCCGGAGCGAGAGACCGGGGTCAGCGTCCTCGTCCCGCTCACCGTCCCGGACACGGCCGACGGCCTGCTCTCGGCCGAGGCCCTCGCCGACTACACCGACGGCACGGGGACCCTCACCCGGCAGCTCGACGCGGTCGCGGGGAAGGGCGTCACGATCGGGGTCGACCCGCGCATCCTCGCCTCGATCCGGATCCTCGGCAGCGCCGCTCCGGAGTCGGCCCTCGACTGGCTCGACCGGCTGCAGTCCGTGCCGAACGAGCGCTTCGCATTGCCGTACGCCGACGCCGACGTCTCGGCCCAGGCTCAGGCCGGGCTCTCCGCGCTCCTCTCTCCCACCTCCTTCGAGTACGCGATCGACGACACCCGCTTCGCCGCGGTCCCCGGCACCGCCAGCCCGGCGCCCACGGTCGCCGTCGACTCCGACCAGCCGGCCGAGGACCTGCCGGCGCGTCCGAGCACCGAGTCGCTGCTCGCCTCCGACTGGAGCACCTCCCTCGGCAGCGTCGCCTGGCCCGACGAGGGCACTCTCCGCGGGTCGGACCTCGACGTCTACGCGGCCAGCGGAGTGAACCGCACGGTCGTCCCCTCCTCCGGTCTCCTGCTGCCGGAGGAGGTGACCACCACCTCGCGCGCCACCGTCGGCGACTCGGACCTGGTCGTGGCCGACTCGCGACTCACCGAGGCGTTCGACGCGGCCGCCACCGCCACCGACGACACCGAGTGGCGCGCCCGCATGTCCGAGATCGCCACCGATCTCGCCGAGGTGCAGGAGGAGGGGACCGCGCCGGACGTCGTGCTCACCCTCGGGCGCGGCTCGGCGATCGGCGCCGCACGCCTCTCCGAGACCCTCGACGCGATCGAGTCGCTGCCCTGGGCCCGCGGAGTCGCCCTCTCCACCGCCCTCGCCGTCCCCGCGACCGAGGGCGCGAGCGTCGTCGACTCCCCGGAGTCGGAGTCGCGGCTCGACCGGGTGCGCGACGTGCTCGACGCCGGCTCCGAGGTCGAGGCGTTCTCCTCCGTGCTGCAGGAGCCGGAGCTGCTGTCGGGCAAGAGCCGCAACGACGTGCTGGCGCTGCTCTCGGTGACCTGGCGCGGAGACGGCAGCGGCTGGGGCGACGCCATCGGCGCGGCCATGACCGAGGCCGACCGGACGCTCTCGCTGGTGTCGATCGACGCGACCGGCAGCATCCTGCAGGTCTCCCGCGACTCGAGCATCCCCGTGTACGTCCGCAACGAGCTCCCCTGGCCGATCGCCGTCCGCATCCAGGCCTCGACCTCGAACGCCGTCCTCGACATCGACGAGGAGGCGATCGAGACCACCGAGATCGACGCCCGCTCGCAGGGCCGCGTCCTCATCCCCGTGAAGGCCCGGGTCGGCAACGGCGAGACGAGCCTCGGCCTGCAGCTGACCTCGGCGCAGGGTGTCCCCATCGGCACCCCCACGGGCATGACGACCAGCGTCCGCGCCGACTGGGAGACCGTCGGCACCCTGGTCATCGGGATCGCGCTCGTCGTCGTCTTCGGAGCCGGCATCCTCCGCAACATCCGCCGTCGCCGTCGAGGCGACACCCCTGAGGACGAGGAGGACCCGAACGCCGTGCTCGAGGTCCAGCCCGACCTCGACGACCAGCGATCGGACCCGCGTGGCTAGCTTCTCCCTCGGACGCGCGAGCGCCGTCCTCGCCTCCGGCACGATGGTCTCGCGGATCCTCGGCTTCATCATGTCGATCGTCATGGCGAACACGATCGGAGCCGCGGTCGCGCCGGGCGCGGACGCCTTCACGACGGCGAACCTGCTCCCCAACACGATCTACTCGATCATCGCGGGCGGCGCTCTGAACGCCGTCCTCGTCCCGCAGATCGTGCGGGCGGGCCTCGACGCCGACGGCGGCCGCGGCTACATCAACCGCCTGCTGACCCTGGCGCTCGGCCTGCTCCTGGTGACCACGATCGCCGCCACGGTCCTCGCTCCCCTGCTCGTGCGCCTCTACGCGCCCGGCTACGGACCGGAGCAGTACCAGCTGGCCGTCGCCTTCGCGTTCTGGTGCCTGCCGCAGGTCTTCTTCTACGGTCTCTTCACCATCCTCGGCGAGGTGCTCAACGCCCGCGGCTCGTTCGGCCCCTTCACCTGGGCGCCCGTGCTGAACAACGTCGTGGTGATCGCCGGGCTCGTCGCCTTCATGGTGCTGTTCGGCGCCGATCCGGAGGGGAACCGTCCGGTCGACTCGTGGTCCCCGGCGATGGTCACCCTCCTCGGCGGGAGCGCGACGCTGGGCATCGTCGTCCAGTCGCTGTTCCTGATGCTCTTCTGGCGGAGGGTCGGCCTCAGCTACCGCCCCGACTTCCGCTTCCGGGGCGTCGGCCTCGGCACGGCCGGGCGGATGTCGCTGTGGTCGTTCGCCACGGTGCTGCTGACCATCGTCGCCGGCATCGTCGAGAGCCAGGTCTCCTCCACCGCGTCCGGCGAGGGGCCCTCGGCCGCGGCGCTGCAGAAGGCGTGGCTGATCTTCATGCTGCCCCACTCGGTCATCGCGATCTCGATCGCCATGGCCTACTTCACCAAGATGAGCGGCCACACCGCACGGGGGGAGATGAAGGAGTTCCGCTCGGACGTCTCCACCTCGCTCCGCCTGGTGCTGATGATGCTCGTCTTCGCCGCCGCCGCGATCGTCGTGGTCGCAGTGCCGTTCGGCTCCGTCTTCACCGACTCGTTCGCGGACGCGCAGGCCATCGGAGCGATCGCCGTGGCCTACGTGATCGCCCTGCCGCTGTTCTCCTCGATCGCCATCATGCAGCGCGCGTTCTACGCCCTGAGCGACGGAGCGCGGCCGTTCCTGTTCACCCTGGTGCAGGTCGTCGTGGCGGTCGCCGGGTACCTGATCGTGCTCCGGCTCCCCGCCGACCGCACCGCTGTCGGCATCGCTGCTGCGACCTCGCTCGGCATCTGCGTGCAGGCCCTCGTGGCGGCCCTCCTCCTGCGCCGCCGGCTCGGCGGCCGCGGAGGCAGGCGGATCCTCGTGAGGCTCGCGCAGTTCGTCCTCGCCGCGGTGCCCTCGGCCGCCGCCGGCTACGGCGTCCTGGTCGCCCTCGGCGGCACGCGCGCGGGCGGTTTCGCCGTCTCGAACTACGTGGAGCCGCTGCTCTCGATGGCCGCGATCGGCACCGTGATGGCGCTCGTCTACTTCGCGGTCCTCTGGTTCCTCCGGGTGCCGGAGCTGCGCGCCGTCCTGGCTCCGGTGCTCCGCCGACTCGGCCGCTGATGCTGCTCCGGTAAAAGCCTGGTCAGATCGCATTTCCTGGGCTGCTGCATCGAGCGGCGCGTGGCACGACCGGCACTCCCGGGCCCGCGGAATAGTGCCCGCCTAGGATGTGTTGTAGCCCACGGAGCCGCGGAACGATTCGAGCGACCGGCTCCGGGTGCTCGGCTCCCGCCCCACCCGTCACCGCTCGTACAGACCCCGAGGAGTTGCCGTGCGCGACATCGTCATCATCGGATCCGGCCCCGCCGGCTGGACCGCCGCCATCTACGCGGCGCGCGCCGAACTGCACCCGGTGGTCGTGGCCTCGTCGGTCGAGATCGGCGGCGACCTGATGAACACGACGGACGTCGAGAACTTCCCCGGCTTCCCCGACGGCGTCCTCGGCCCCGAGCTGATGACCTCGATGCAGGCGCAGGCCGAGAAGTTCGGCGCCGAGACCTTCTACGACGACGTCACCTCCCTCGATCTCGAGGGCGAGGTCAAGACCGTCCACCTCGGCTCCGGCGAGAGCATCGAGGCGAAGACCGTCGTCGTCGCGACCGGATCCGCGTACCGCAAGCTGGGCCTTCACGATGAGGACCGCCTGTCGGGACATGGTGTCTCGTGGTGCGCCACCTGCGACGGATTCTTCTTCAAGGGCAAGACCATCGCCGTCGTCGGCGGGGGCGACTCCGCCATGGAGGAGGCGACCTTCCTCACCAAGCACGCCGCGAAGGTCTACGTGATCCACCGCAAGGACTCGCTCCGCGCCTCGAAGGTCATGCAGAAGCGCGCCTTCGACAACGAGAGGATCGAGTTCATCTGGAACGCCGAGGTCACCGGCATCACCGGCGAGAACCACGTCGACGGCGTGAAGCTGCGCGACACGGTCGACGGCACCGAGTCCCACCTCGACCTCGACGGCCTGTTCATCGCGATCGGCAACGACCCGCGCACGCACGTCGTGCACGGCAAGCTCGACCTCACCACCGAGGGCACCATCTCGGTGGTCGGCCGCTCCTCCCAGACCTCCGTTCCCGGCGTCTTCGCCGCCGGCGACGTGATCGACCCGACCTACCGTCAGGCCGTCACCGCCGCGGCATCCGGAACGGTCGCCGCCCTCGACGCGGAGCACTACCTCGCTTCGCTCGCCGATGGCACCGCCCACACCGAAGGCTCACCCCGGGCCGAGCTCATCACCCGCTGACCGTCCGGTCATCGCACATCGGAGCCGGCAGCCCGCCGACTCGTGAAGGAGAGAACACCATGTCCACCGCGAAGAGCGTCACCGACGCATCGTTCCAGTCCGACGTCCTCGACTCCGAGAAGACCGTCCTGGTCGACTTCTGGGCCGAGTGGTGCGGCCCCTGCCGCATGGTCGCGCCGATCCTCGACCAGATCTCGGCCGAGCACGGCGACAAGATCGAGATCGTCAAGCTGAACGTCGACGAGAACCCGCAGACCGCTGCGAAGTACCAGATCACGTCGATCCCGGCGATGAAGGTCTACCAGAAGGGCGAGGTCGTGAAGACTGTCATCGGCGCCAAGCCGAAGCCGGCCCTCGAGGCCGACCTGGCCGCGTTCCTCTGAGTTCGCACCCCTGACCGCCCTCTGCGGTCTCCGAGAGCCCCTGTCACGTCGTGACGGGGGCTCTCCTCGTTCCCGGGGCTGTTTCACGTGAAACAGACCCGCTGGGGCGCAGGCCACGATCCCTGCGGTGGCGCCCGACCGCCCCGCCGCAGCACAGGACCGGCCGGTACTGTGGATCCACCCGGCTCCGGCCGGAGAGACACTGTCCACCGAGCGAAGCGGAACCATCGTGACCAACCGCGGCACCAACCTCGACCCCTGGTACAACTCCTATGCGGAGCGCACGGCCGGTCTGGCCGCCAGCGAGGTCCGAGCCCTGTTCGCCGTCGCGTCACGCCCCGAAGTGGTCTCGCTCGCCGGCGGCATGCCGTTCGTGTCCGCGCTCCCCCAGGACCTGGTGACCGGCGCCATCGACACCGTGATGCGGGAGCAGGGACCCGTCGCGCTGCAGTACGGGTCGGGCCAGGGCGTCCCCGTCCTGCGCGAGCAGATCCTCGATGTCATGGCCCTCGAGGGCATCTCCGCCAGCGCGGACGACATCGTGGTCACCACGGGCTCTCAGCACGCCCTGGAGCTCGTCTCCAAGCTGTTCCTGGACCCGGGGGACGTCGTCCTCTCCGAGGGCCCCAGCTACGTCACGGCGATGGTCATCTTCCGGTCGTACCAGGCCGGGGTCGAGCACGTCCCGATGGACGAGCACGGGCTCATCCCCGCCGCCCTCCGCGAGCACATCGCCCGCGTGCGCGCCGCCGGCAAGACGATCAAGTTCCTGTACACGATCCCCACCTTCCACAACCCCGCGGGCGTGACCCTCAGCTGGGAGCGCCGCGTCGAGATCCTCGAGATCTGCAAGTCCGAGGGAATCCTCGTGCTCGAGGACAACCCGTACGGCCTCCTCTACTTCGAGGACGTCCCGCCGAAGGCGATGCGCTCGCTGGAGGAGGACGGGGTGATCTACCTCGGGACGTTCTCGAAGACGCTCGCTCCCGGCTTCCGGGTGGGCTGGGCTCTCGCTCCGCACGCGATCCGCGAGCGGCTGATCCTCGCCAACGAGGCGGCCGTCCTCAGTCCGTCGTCCTTCAGCCAGCTGGTCATCTCGAAGTACCTCGAGACGGCCGACTGGCGCGGACAGATCGACACCTTCCGCGGCGTCTACCGCGAGCGGAAGGAAGCGATGCTGAAGGGCCTGCAGACCCATCTGCCCGGCCTCAGCTGGACGAACCCGAACGGCGGCTTCTACGTCTGGGTCACGCTGCCCGCGGAGCTCGACTCCAAGGCGATGCTGCCGCGCGCGGTGAAGGAGCTCGTCGCGTACACGCCGGGCACTGCGTTCTACGGCAACGGAGACGGACGTCAGAACATCCGCCTCTCGTTCTGCTACCCGACGCCGGAGCGCATCGGTGACGGCATCCGCCGCCTTGCCACGGTCATCAACGGGGAGCTCGATCTGCTGTCGACCTTCGCGGGCACGGGCCGGCTGAGCAGCGCCGACGCGAGCAAGCGCGACGCCGTCCTGCCGCCGAACGTCTCCTGACACCGCTCCTTCGATAAGAAAGCCCTGGTCATGACCGATTTCTCTGTGTTCGACCGTACTCTCGACATCGTCGTCATCAGCGGTGGCATCAGCCACGAGCGCGACGTCTCCCTGCGGTCGGGCCGACGCGTGGCGGATCGTCTCTCCGCGATGGGCCACCGCGTCTCCCTGCACGAACCGGACGCCGGCCTCCTCTCGACGCTCCTGCAGAAGCGTCCCGACGTCGTCTGGCCCGCGGTGCACGGGGCGAGCGGTGAGGACGGTGCGCTCCTCGGGCTCCTCGAGGCGGCGGGCTTCGCCTACGTCGGCTCCCAGACGGACGCGGCGCGGCTGGCCTGGTTCAAGCCGACCGCGAAGACGCTCGTCGCTCGCGCGGGCTTCTCGACCCCGCGATCCGTCACCCTCCCTCGCGAGACCTTCCGCGAGCTCGGAGCCGCCGGGATCCTGGAGCAGGTCGAGGCGCACCTGCCGGGCTCCCTCGTGGTGAAGCCCGCTCAGGGCGGTTCGGCCCAGGGCGTCAGCATCGTGACGGAGTCGTCGCAGCTCCCGCGAGCGATGGTCGAGGCGTACACCTATGGCGACGTCGTGCTCATCGAACAGCAGATCCAGGGGACCGAGATCTCCGTCGGTGTTCTCGACCTCGGTGACGGTCCTTTCGCCCTGCCGCCTGTCGAGATCGCACCCGTCGCGGGCCAGTACACATTCGAGGCGCGCTACAACGCGGGGGAGACGCACTTCTACACGCCGGCCCGGATCTCGCCGGAGATCACGGAGGAAGTGTCCCGTGTGGCCGTCGCGATCCACGAGCTGCTGGGGCTCCGCCACCTGTCGCGGCTCGACTTCATCATCGACGACGCCGGACTCCCCTGGTTCTTCGACGCGAACGTCCTTCCCGGAATGACCGAGACCTCACTCGTTCCCCAGGCCATCGAGGCATCCGGCCGCTACCTCGGCGACGTCTACTCCACCCTCGCGAAGCTCGCCGCCTCCTGACTCCATACCGTTTCACGTGAAACGGTCCGCTGCGCGTCCGCTCCTGGTCGCGAGGCTGCGGCGTTGTGAACAAGTGCGCGAAACCATGCCAGACGAGTAGCCGGATCGCGGCATATCGAGACCCGCGATCGCCCCCTTCTCCTATGACATGGGTCGAGTAGCCGCCCAACACCGTGTCTTGGTATTCATCAGAAGACCAGTAGTGCCGACTCGAGGGAAGCCGAGGCCGCGTCTCGACTCCCACAACGCCAGACATCCATGGCCGCGCCGGTCGAGTATCCGTAGATCGGCGTGGTGAGACCCCCTCGCCGCGCTAAACCCACCAGGAATCGACCTGGCTCATGGGCTTCCATCGGCACCTGGTCCTCGTCGTCAGGCTGGTCGAGGAACCGCATTGCTGCGTATCGAGACCCGGACGCCCTTGGTGGGTACCAGGTGAGGCATTGCCTGGGGCAAGATATCCACGCCAATCGTTTCCCTATATCCGCAGACATACCGGCGAAGCGCACTAATGCGTCGAATCGAGGCTCACCACAATCGCCACCCGCGCCATTTCTGGGAAACGACCTGTTCTATCGACGCTGATCGACGCCAGCCCCCGTCGCCATGCTGGTCGAGTAGCCACAACGCGACGTATCGAGACCCGCGGCCCGAAGGGACCCCTCTCGCTTGGTTCTCTGACCTCAACTCCGCCTCGGGGGGTGGTGCCTGAATTTCGTTGGTCAGGCGAGCGATCTCGTTCGAACACTGCGGTCGAAGTCCGTCCCACGATGATCCGCACGTGCGTCCAAGGTTCTCGGCAGGGGCGTTTCACGTGAAACGCTTCCGCGGCCGTTGAGCAACTTCAATCGGAAAAGTTGCGCCCTGTCGAGCGAGTCAAGCCGGCGAGGGCCTCCTGATTGGCCTGACGAGTTCGTAGCTCGTCAATGGCCAGGCCGCCCTAGAGCGCACCGTTTCACGTGAAACGGCCTTTCCCTTGTGTCTTTCAGTGCTTTCTGGGGGCGACCGCCGACGGGGTCCTCCGTAAGACATCGGCGAACCCACTCATCACATCGGCGTCGATCCGCGAAAATGGGGGGATACTGCATTTCGTCTTACTTGCCCGCCCGCCGGCCAATGCCTGGAGGCCCAGGAAGCGCTCCTCCCGAGGAACATGGGGTGCACGGTCAGCCAAGGTAGTCCTCATCTCAGCGGCGAATGAACGGCTGTTTCACGTGAAACATTGCTCACGCCGACTATCGGCGATGAGGGCGGTCGCCCCTGGCAGAGGAGAGCCGCACCGAGAACGACCAGTCCAAGTGCCAGCCCTGCGCCCGCCAGCGAGCCACTGAACGCGGCTTGAACTACGGAGACCGACGATGTCTGAACTCCGCCAATCCTAGATATGCCGCTCCACGCCTGATCGACCGCAATAGGCGCATCGTGGGCTACTCAATCTAGAGATCGATGCCCCAGATCCCCGACGATCATCGCCAATCGGCAATACCGACCGTATTCGCGACCAAGCCCGGAGTCAGCAGGGCCTCGCAGATCCTGGGGCCACCTCATCAGGCTCTACCGGTCATAAGGGCTTATCAATCAGAGAAATGGCGACGACCGAGAGTGCCGAGCTCGCACGGCAGCTCGTCGGTCACCTCAAGCGTGCTGATCTCTGTGATCGTGATGCCGACGAGGGGAGCAGATACCGCCTCATCGGCCATTACTGCCTAGACCATAGCAAGAGCGCGCCCTCGCCACCCCACGGTTGATCAGTAGCGGCCGCTATGCCGGCCCTCTACGGAGCGAGCGACACCTCGGTCGGCTCCCCGATCTCGGCGAGGATGCGGTTCAAGTCCTGGATGGTGGCGAAGTCGATGACCATCTGGCCCTTACGTGCGCCCAGGGTGACCTTGACGCGCGTGTTCAACCGGTCGCCGAGGTGATCCGCGATCGACGAGAGGTGTCCGGAGTGCCCGCCCTGCTCCTCCACCACGGGACGCGTGGTCGTCCGCGGCGCCTTCATCTGCGCCGCGGCGGCCTCGGCGGCGCGGACGGACAGGTCCTCGTTGACGATCTTGTCGGCCAGGCGGCGCATCATCTCGACGTCGTCGAGGGACAGAACCGCACGCGCGTGTCCTGCGGTCAGGACGCCGGCAGCGACGCGGGCCTGTACATCGGCCGGGAGCCGCAGGAGACGGAGCGTGTTCGAGATCTGCGGCCGCGAACGTCCGAGCCGCGTCGCCAGGGCCTCCTGGGTGATCCCGAAGTCGCTGAGGAGCTGCTGGTAGGCGGACGCCTCCTCGAGCGGGTTGAGGTCGGCGCGGTGCAGGTTCTCCAGCAGCGCGTCGCGGAGCATGTTCTCGTCGGCCGTGTCCTTGACGACCGCGGGGATGGTGGTCAGTCCCGCGGCCTTCGAGGCGCGGAACCGGCGCTCACCCATGACGAGCTCGTACTTCGCTCCGCCGCGAGCCGTCACGGGCCGGACGACGATCGGCTGCAGCACTCCGAACTCGCGGATGCTGTGGACGAGTTCCGCGAGGTCGTCCTCGTCGAACACCGACCGCGGCTGCGCCGTGTTGGGGGTGATGTCGGCGAGGGGGAGTCGCGCCAAGCGCGCTCCGGGGACCTCGAGGAGCTCCTCGGCGCGGGCCGAATCGCCGACCTGATCAGGGAAGAAGACGTCGACGGGACGGGAGCGCGACTCGTCGCTGGTCGGGATGAGCGAGCCGATCCCCCGGCCGAGTCCCGTGCGCTTGGTCGCCATCAGCGTGCCTCTCCTTCGTGTGCCGTCTCGGGTGTCTTCCGGGCTCCGCGTCGTGCGATCTCCGCGGCCGCCTCCAGATACGCCAGCGAACCGGACGACTGCGGGTCGTAGCTGATCACGCTCTGTCCGTAGCTCGGCGCCTCCGAGATCCTCACGTTGCGCGGGATCACCGCGCGCAGCACCTCCTTCGGGAAATGCTCTCGGACATCCGCTGCCACCTGCTGGGAGAGGTTCGTGCGGCCGTCGTACATCGTCAGGAGGATCGTCGAGACACCGAGGTTCGGGTTGAGGTGCCGCTCGATCAAGTCGATGTTCTTGAGCAGCTGGCTGAGCCCCTCGAGCGCGTAGTACTCGCACTGGATCGGGATGAGCACCTCGCGAGCGGCGACGAACGCGTTGATGGTCAGCAGACCGAGCGACGGCGGGCAGTCGATGAAGACGTAGTCGAACGGCTCGTCCATGGTGTCGAGCATGCGGTCGAGCGCACGGCGGAGACGCTGCTCGCGCGCGACGAGCGAGACCAGCTCGATCTCGGCGCCGGCCAGGTGGATGGTCGCCGGCACACCGTAGAGCGAGGCGAACTCCGGGCTCTTCTGCACGACGTCCGCGAGGGGAGTGTCGTTGACGATCACGTCGTACACGCTGGCCGTCTCGGCGCGGTGCTCGATGCCCAGGGCCGTCGACGCGTTTCCCTGCGGATCGAGGTCGATGACGAGCACCTTCGCCTCACCGCGGGCGAGCCCGGCGGCGAGGTTGACGGTCGTCGTCGTCTTGCCGACGCCGCCCTTCTGGTTCGAGATCGTGATGACGCGCGTCGACTCGGGCTTGGGCAGCGGCTGGGCGTTCAGCAGTGCGCGCCGGCGGGTCATGTCCGCGATCTCCCGGGCCAGAGGAGTCGAGGAATCGAAGCCTCCGGTCAGACCGGCGGAATCGGTTTGTTTCACGTGAAACCTTCGCTCAGCGAGTGGGACGGACATCAGCACC
Source organism: Rathayibacter sp. AY1C1 (assembly GCF_002932105.1). Lineage (NCBI taxonomy): Bacteria > Bacillati > Actinomycetota > Actinomycetes > Micrococcales > Microbacteriaceae > Rathayibacter > Rathayibacter sp. AY1C1. The sequence continues at coordinate 86,271 of NZ_PSWH01000003.1, forward strand.
GAGGAGTCGACGGACGAGGAGTCGGGGGCTCACTGCGGCGTCGTGGCGATCAACCCACTGTAGCCCGGACGACCCTCGTCACCTCGGAGAGCACGCCGTCGCCGAGCACGACGACCTCGGGCGGGGAGAGCCGGAAACGACGGATCTGCTTGGCCGCCGCCTCGATCTCCTTCTCGGCGTTGATGCCCTTCAGCAGGACCAGCTCGCCTCCGGGCCGCAGCAGCGGCGCGGTCAGCGGGATCAGCTTCGAGAGGGCGCTGACCGCCCGAGCGGTCACCTGGTCGAGAGGCTCAGCGAGCTCCGCCTCTTCAGCACGGACTCGAAGAATTGAGACATTCTCGAGTCCGAGTCCGTCCACCTGCTCCTGAAGCCAGACGACGCGACGCTCCATCGGCTCGATGAGCACGAAGCGGACGTCGGGCCGCACGATGGCCAGGACGAGCCCGGGAAGGCCCGCGCCACTGCCGACATCACCCACCAGTCCCGGACGCAGGAGAGGGGCCACCAGGGCGCTGTTGAGCACGTGCCGCGTCCAGAGACGGGGGAGCTCCAAGGGCCCGATCAGGCCGCGCTCCTCACCCTGGTCAGCGAGAGCCTCCGTGAACCGCCGCAGGAGGGGCAGGCGATCGCCGGCGATCGCCGCAGCGGCTGCGGGCTCGGCCTCGAGGGTCGACTCCACGCCGTTCAGCCGCGGGTGATGACGGTGTGGCGCTCGCGCGCCTCGCCGCGCGACTCCGACACGAAGCCGCGCTCGCCCACCATGTCGTGGACCAGCTTGCGCTCGTACGACGACATGGGCGGGAGCGAGGCCGACGTGGCGCCGTCCTCGATCCGCTCGATCGCGCGGTCGACCAGCTGGGCGAGCTCCGCCTCGCGGGCGTCGCGGGAGCCGCCGATGTCGAGGATGAGGCGGGAGAACGCGCCGGTCTTCGTCTGGACCGCCAGGCGCGTCAGCTCCTGCAGTGCCTGGACGGCGTCGGGGCGGGAGAGCACCCGGAGGTTCGTGTCGCCGGAGGCGGTGACCGAGAGGTAGGCGCGGCCGTTGCGGACCTCGATGTCGATGTCGCCGTCGAGGTCGCAGATGTCGAGGAACTCCTCGATGTAGTCGGCGGCGACGTCGCCCTCGTCCTCGAGCTGCGAGAGCGTGGACTCGGGCGCCTCGTCGACGGCGGACGCGTCCACGTCCGCGGGTGCGGACGCGTCGTCGGTGATGGTCTGCATCGGATCGGTCATGGCGGCTCTACTTCTTTCCGGCTTGCTTCTTGGAGCGGTTCTTGCTCACGGGCTGCGTGCGCTGCACGGCCTTCTTCTCGACGAGGGTGACGTCGCCGGCGGCCGTGGTCTCCTCGACCAGCTTGCCCTTGCGGCGCAGGCGCTCCTCGCGGGCCTTGGCGGCCTCGCTGCCCGGGGTCGGCATGTTCCGGATGACGATGAACTGCTGGATCATCGTCCAGATGTTCGAGGTCAGCCAGTAGAACATGACGCCGAGGGGGAACGCGAAGCCCGAGAAGGCGAAGACGAGGGGGAGGATGTAGAGCAGGATCCGCTGCTGCTTGAACGTCGGCGAGGCCTTCGCCTCGGGCGACATGTTCTTCGAGACGATCTGCAGCTGCGTGATGAACTGCGACGCCGTCATCAGGACGACCATGATCACCGCGATGATAATGACCGGCTCCTGGCCGCCCTCGGCGAGTGCGCCCTGGATCGACTGGTGCAGCGGTGCGACGCCGAAGAGGTTCGCCTCGCCGAACTGGCGGGCGAGCGTCTCGTCGAGCGGGCCCACGCCCTTCTGGCTGTGCTGCGCCGCGTTAAGCACCGAGAACAGGCTGAAGAAGATCGGCATCTGGATCAGCAGGGGCAGGCAGGAGGCGAGCGGGTTGGTGCCCGTCTTCTTGTAGAGCTCCATGGTCTCGCGGGACATCGCCTCACGGGACAGCTGGTCGCGCTTGCCCTTGTACTTGTCCTGGATCTTCTTGAGCTGGGGTGCGACCTCGAGCATCCGACGCTGGCTCTTGATCTGCTTGACGAAGATCGGGATGAGCGCGGCGCGGATGACGATGACCAGGCCGACGATCGAGAGGACCCAGGTGATTCCCGCGGCCGCCTCCATGCCGGTGAAGGTCAGCAGCTGGTGGAAGGCGACGAGGAGCAGCTCGACCACCCACTTGAGGGGCCAGAGGATCGTGCCGAGGAGGTCCATGGAGTGGGGTCAGTCCTTTCGAGGGCCCACGACGAACCCGGCTCGCGTCACGGCGAAGCGGGTCCGGCCGGAAGCCGGTCGGTGCAGGGGGATCGAGGTCGGGACGTCGTCGATGCCGCCGGCCGCCCACGGGTGGCAGCGGAGCAGACGGCGGGCCGCGAGGACGGAGCCGAGGACGAGCCCGTGGAGCTGGACCGCCTGGAGCGCGTACGCGGAGCACGAGGGGTAGTAACGGCAGACGTCCCCGTAGAGAGGGGACACGACCGCCCGGTAGACGATCAGGAGCAGGACGCCGATGTTCCGCGGCAGCAGGAGGATCGCCCACCCGAGCCGGGCGAACGGCGCCTCGCGGCGGGGGAGCACGGCGGTCACGAGGACGCCCCGCTCTTCCGCGCGGCTCGCGCCATCGCGGACCACACCTCGGAGCGCAGCTCCGACCAGGGGGCGTCGGCGCTGCCGGGCAGCGCGCGGACGACGACCTGGGTGCCGGGGTCGATCTCGGGGACGAGCTCGAACGCCACGGCCTTGAGCCGGCGGCGGACGGTGTTGCGCGTCACCGCGGTGCCGACCGTCTTGGCGACGATGAACCCGAACCGCGCCGGATCGCCCGCGGAGGACCGGCGGACATACGTGACGGTGTGCGGTCCTGTGGACCGCACACCGCGACGGACGACTGTCCGGTACTCGCCTCCGTGGACGATGCGATTGGCTCTGGCCAGCACCGCTGGTCGGTACCGCTCGCTGCTAGGCGGAGAGCTCGGTGCGCCCCTTGGCGCGGCGCGCGCTGAGGATGCCGCGGCCGGCACGGGTGCGCATGCGCAGACGGAAGCCGTGCACCTTGGCGCGACGACGGTTGTTCGGCTGGAAGGTTCGCTTGCTCATAATCAGATCTCCACGTACGTGTTCCGCGGCGCGAACCGGCACCACCCGCTCGGGCGGAGACTCGGATCCTCCGGGAAGAAGGGGTGCCCGGCTGCGGAATCCGCTCGGCCTGCGAGGGCCGCACGGACGACACCGGGCAGGCGTCAACTGATTTAAACTACGGCCTGTTCCGCCACCGGTCAAATGTGGACGGCGCGAAACCTCGATCATGCACACGGGACACGGGGTTCCGCGCATTGACACGCGGGTGTCGCTGTGGTGGATTTGTCTCCCGTCGGCTCCGTTCGTTACGGTGTTGAGCCGCAGTTATCCACAGGTGGGATCCGCGTCCTCCCGCGCCCGCACAGGCATCGCTCGAGGCCGGTGGACAACCCTGTGGAGAGAGCGGCACTCGAGACCCGGCTCCGCGCCCGGTCCGCGACGCCCCTGCAGCGGGCGGCGACGGGTCCGGCGGAGACGGCGATCCCGCAGCGACTTCACAGCGACAGCACCCAGGACCGGAGACAGATGGCAGACGACACGTCGATGGTCGACGCGTGGAACGTGATCCTCGGCGCACTGTCCCAGGACGAGCGGATCACCGCTCCCCTCTACGGGTTCGTCTCGCTCGTGGAGCCCAAGGGCATCATGGCGGGCACCTTCTACCTGGAAGTCCCGAACGAGTTCACCCGCGGGATGCTCGAGCAGCGCGTGCGCGTGCCCCTGCTCAGCGCGATCGGGACGCTCGACGACTCCTTCGGCGTCACGACGTTCGCCTTCGTGGTGAACCCCGACATCGAGCACGAGCCCCTCAGCTCCCCGTCGTCGCAGGAGTCGATGAACCCGTTCGAGCCGATCACCGCCTCCTCGGCGACGGTCGCGCCCACCCGCGGGGTCGAGGAGCTGCGGACCGTGCCGGCGACCGACACCCGGCTGAACCCGAAGTACAGCTTCGACAACTTCGTCATCGGAGGCTCCAACCGGTTCGCGCACGCCGCGGCCGTCGCCGTCGCCGAGGCTCCCGCCAAGGCCTACAACCCGCTCTTCGTCTACGGCGACTCCGGGCTCGGCAAGACGCACCTCCTCCACGCCATCGGCCACTACGCGATGAGCCTCTACCCGGGGATCCGCGTGCGGTACGTCTCGAGCGAGGAGTTCACGAACGACTTCATCAACTCGATCGCGAACAACCGGGGCAACGCCTTCCACGGCCGCTACCGCAACGTCGACATCCTCCTGATCGACGACATCCAGTTCCTGCAGGGGAAGGCGGAGACGCAGGAGGCGTTCTTCCACACCTTCAACCAGCTGCACGACCACAACAAGCAGGTCGTGATCACGTCCGATCTGCCGCCGAAGGCCCTGACGGGCTTCGAGGACCGGATGCGCTCGCGCTTCGAGTGGGGCCTCATCACCGATGTGCAGGCTCCCGACCTCGAGACCCGCATCGCGATCCTCCGCAAGAAGGCGGTCAGCGAGAAGCTGCTCGTGCCCGACGACATCCTCGAGTTCATGGCGTCGAAGGTGTCGAGCAACATCCGCGAGCTCGAGGGGACGCTCATCCGCGTCACCGCGTTCGCGAGCCTGAACCGCACGCCGGTCGACATGTCGCTCGTGCAGACCGTGCTGAAGGACCTGATCACGCTCGACGAGGACAACGTCATCTCGCCGGTCGACATCATCAACCACACCGCGGACTACTTCAAGCTCACGGTCGACGACCTCTACGGCTCGTCGCGCTCGCAGGCCGTCGCCACCGCGCGCCAGATCGCCATGTACCTGTGCCGCGAGCTGACGAACCTCTCGCTGCCCAAGATCGGCCAGCTGTTCGGGAACCGCGACCACACCACGGTCATGTACGCGAACAAGAAGATCTCGGAGCTCATGAAGGAGCGCCGCAGCATCTACAACCAGGTCACCGAGCTGACCACCCGCATCAAGACGAACCGCTAGTCGGTAGTCGTACGGTCCCCGGGACCACCTGTCCCGGGTGACGTGTCCGGGGGTCCATCGGCGTCCGTGCGCGGTGGTCGGGTAGTCGCTCCCCTCTCTTCGTGTGAGGGGAGGCGACGGGGATCGCGGCGCGAGCAGCAGGGCGTCGGTGTCGGCGCGCGTCGAGATCGGGCGAAGGCGCTGGCGGGGGTCTCGATACGGCTCGCTGGGGCTACTCGACCAGCATGAACCGCACGTGCTCAAGGGGTCCGGGTGAGCGGCTGAGCGGCCGGCGTGCGATCGGACGGTGTCGATCCGCCGTGCGACGGCCAGGAGAGCAGCGCAGGGGAGAGGGAGCGCGCATCGTCTTGCGCGCCGCTCGGACGGCGCGAGCCGCGTTCGACGGTCTCCGTCGTGACCCGGAGACGTCGTCGACGGACTCCTCGACCCACCAGGCGGGCCTCGGACACGCCGCCTCGCGCGCCTCGGAGGGCCGATTTCCACAGTGTGAGGAACCTGTGGATAACTGTGGACAACCGCCTCGGGACTGTGCGCCGGGAGAGCCCGCCTGTGGAGGGCGACAGGTCGGCCCGGATCGCTCCACAGGGCGTCCACGGGCCCGCTCACACTCCCTCCACAGGGGCGGGTCCCTCCGAGCCCACCCAGGAGTAGGGGTCCGAAGCGTTTTCCACAGTTTCCACACGTGTTAACACTGTTAACGCAGTTCTCTCTTTAATGAAGCCTCGACCGGCAACCTCTCCACAGCGGCTCGGGAGTGCTCGGCGGTCCACCCCCTTCCGAGCTCGTCGAGCCCGGCGGGTACGATGGGCGACGGTCTTCGTCCGCGACTCGTCAGGGGTGTACTCGTGAGGTTCCAAGCCAACCGCGATGTCTTCAGCGAGGCGGTGTCCTTCGCGGTCAAGCTGCTTCCGCAGCGCACGACCCTGCCGATCCTCTCCGGAGTCCTCATCGAGGCGACCTCCGAGGGTCTGACGCTGTCCTCCTTCGACTACGAGGTGTCCGCGCAGACGCAGATCGCGGCCGACGTGGAGGAGACGGGGACCGTGCTCGTCTCGGGCCGTCTGCTCGCCGACATCGCGAACCGCCTCCCCAACGCTCCCGTGCGCATCGCCACGGAGGAGTCGCGCGTCTCGGTCTCGGCCGGCTCGGCGCACTTCACGCTCCTGCAGATGCCCGTGGAGGAGTACCCGAGCATCCCCGAGATCGACGCCTCCACCGGCCTCGTCCCGGCCGACGCCTTCGCGGCCGCCGTCTCGCAGGTGGCGGTAGCCGCCTCCCGCGACGACGTGACCCCCGTCATCACCGGCGTGCAGCTCGAGATCACCGAGAACACGATCGGCCTCGTCGCGACGGACCGCTACCGCGTCGCCGTCCGCGAGATCGACTGGGACAACGGGGACAACCCCGCGCCCACCCAGCCGCTCACCGCCCTCGTGCCCGCGCGCACGCTGCAGGAGGTCGGCAAGACCTTCGGCCACTCCGGCACCGTCTCCGTCGCGATCACCAACCGCGACGAGCGCGAGCTGATCGCCTTCACCGCGGACCGCAAGACCGTCACGTCGCTGCTGATCAAGGGCAACTTCCCGCCCGTGAAGCGCCTCTTCCCCGCCTCCGTCGAGAACTACGCGGTCATGTCGACCAGCGACCTCATCGAGGCCACCCGCCGCGTCTCGCTCGTGCTCGAGCGCGAGGCGGCCCTCCGCTTCAGCTTCAGCAGCGACGGCCTCACCCTCGAGGCCATCGGCTCCGAGCAGGCGCAGGCGTCCGAGAGCATCGACGCGATCGTGACCGGCGACGACGTGGTCGTCTCGCTCAAGCCGCAGTTCCTGCTCGACGGCCTCGCCGCCGTCCACTCGGAGTTCGTGCGCATCGCGTTCACGAAGACCGAGAACCCCAACAAGCCCGGCCCCGTCCTGATCACCGCGCAGACCTCGCGGGAGCAGCCCGGCAGCGACAGCTACCGCTACCTGCTCCAGCCCAACCTGCTGCTGCGCTGACCACTCCCCGGATCGCAGAGCCGCGACCGCCCCGCTCCCGACGAGCGCCCGCCCGCCGGACAACGAATCCAGGAAGGTTCACCATGCACATCGGACTCGTCGGCCTCGGCAAGATGGGCGACAACATGCGCTCCCGCCTCCGCTCCAAGGGGCTCGAGGTCACCGGCTACGACCGCAATCCCGACGTCTCGGACGCGGCCTCTCTCGACGAGATGATCGCCGCACTCCCCTCGCCCCGCATCGTCTGGGTGATGGTGCCGGCCGGCGAGATCACCGACGCGGTCGTCAAGGACCTGTCGGAGAAGCTCAGCGAGGGCGACCTCGTCATCGACGGCGGCAACTCCCGCTTCACCGAGGACTTCAAGCACGACGCGCTGCTGAAGCCCAAGGGCATCCACTACATCGACGCGGGCGTCTCCGGCGGCGTCTGGGGACTCCAGAACGGCTACGGCCTGATGGTCGGCGGCCCGAAGGAGCTCGTCGAGTACGCCATGCCCGTCTTCGACGCGCTGCGCCCCGAGGGCCCCCGCGAGGAGGGCTTCGTCCACGTCGGCGAGGTCGGCGCCGGCCACTACGCGAAGATGGTCCACAACGGCATCGAGTACGCCCTGATGCAGGCGTTCGCCGAGGGCTACGAGCTGCTCGAGACCCGCAGCGACATCATCAAGGACGTCACCGGCACCTTCAAGGCCTGGCAGCGCGGCACGGTCGTGCGCTCCTGGCTGCTCGAGCTCCTCGTCCGCGCCCTCGAGCAGGACCCGGACTTCAAGAACATCGAGGGCTACGTGCAGGACTCGGGCGAGGGCCGCTGGACCATCGAGGAGGCCATCAACAACGCCGTCCCGGTGCCCACGATCAGCGCCTCGATCTTCGCCCGCTTCGTCTCCCGCCAGGAGGACTCCCCCGCGATGAAGGCCGTCGCAGCGCTCCGCAACCAGTTCGGCGGGCACTCCGTCAAGGCCGTCGACTGAGTCGGCTGGTGAGGACTGCCTCCGGCAGTCCTCACGGCGGTCGGCTTCCGGAGGGGGGCGCGTTCCGCAGGGCCGGTGACGGACGGCGGACTGCGGCCCGCCGCCCCCGTGAGGCAGGGATGCTCTCACGGGGGCGGCGGGCCTCCGGCCGCCTCCACCTTGCTACCGACGTCGGGCGGCGAGCCTGCGGCCGCCTTCACGGGCGGGGACGGGGCTCGGCCGATCATGGTGAGCGAGTAGTGGCCCCGGAGGGGCGTATCGGGATCCGCGTCCCGGACGGTTCCGCCGCCGTGTCGGTCGAGTAGCCCGCAGGGGTGTGTCGAGACCGGGGGCGCAGGCCAGGCCGGCAGGGGGAGAGCGGACCGCAGGCGCCGGAGCGGGTGGATCGGCCGATCGGGACGGGCGAGGAGCCCGCAGGGGTGCAGGGAAGGCCCGCGACGACGGGTGGAGGAGAGGAGCGCGACGTGCAGGTGACGCAGCTGGCGCTCAGCGACTTCCGGAACTACGAGTCGGTCGACGTCGAGCTCGTGCCCGGACCGAACCTCTTCGTCGGCCGCAACGGCCAGGGCAAGACGAACCTCGTCGAATCGCTCGGCTACCTCTCCACCCTGGGCTCGCACCGCGTGTCGAGCGACCAGGCGCTCATCCGCGCCGGCCGGGACAGCGCCGTGGTGCGCGCCCGCCTCCGCAACGGCGAGCGCGACCTGCTGGCCGAGGTGCAGATCAACCGCTCCTCCCCCAACCGCGCGCAGATCAACCGCGGCGGGATCAAGCCGCGCGAGCTCCCCCGCTTCTTCTCCAGCGTCCTCTTCGCCCCGGAGGACCTCCTCCTCATCCGCGGCGACCCGTCGGCCCGCCGCCGCTTCCTCGACCAGCTGGTGATCCTCCGCTCCCCGCGGATGAGCGCCGTCCAGGCCGACTACGAGCGGGTGCTGCGCCAGCGCAACTCGCTGCTCAAGTCGGCGCGCGCGAGCGGCGTCCGCGACCCGTCGAAGCTCGGCACCCTCGACATCTGGGACGAGCGCCTGATCGCGCTCGGGACCGAGATCATGCAGTCGCGCCTCACCCTGGTGGAGGAGCTGAGCGGACCCGTGCGCGCCGCGTACGAGGCGGTCGCCGGTGCCGACCAGCGTCCGGTGCTCCGCTCCCGCCTGAGCATCGAGGGCGCGGTCGACGACGACGGCGAGCCCGTGGAGCAGCCGGGCGCCGCGTCACCGGCGGCGGGCGAGGGACTGGCGGAGGCGTTCGCGTCCGCGCTGGCCGGGGTGCGACGCCGCGAGCTCGACCGGGGCGTCTCCCTCGTCGGCCCGCACCGCGACGACGTGCAGTTCGAGCTGAACGCGCTGCCGGCCAAGGGCTACGCCAGCCACGGCGAGAGCTGGTCGTTCGCCCTGGCGCTGAAGCTGGGCGCTGCGGAGCTGCTCCGGCGCGACTCCCCCATGGGCGATCCGGTGCTGATGCTCGACGACGTCTTCGCCGAGCTGGACGCGCGCCGGCGCGAGCGCCTCGCCTCGGTGGTCGCCGACTACGAGCAGGTCCTGATCACCGCGGCCGTCTTCGACGACGTCCCGGAGGCGCTGGCCGCGCACACCGTGCGGATCGAGGCCGGCCGGATCGTCGGCACGGGCGCCGCCGCCGCGCCGATCGCCGTGCCGGAGCCGACCGCACCCGACTCCGCTTCGTCCGATCCGGCGTCCTCCGACGCCCCTCCTCCCGGTCCCGAGTCCTCCCACTCCTCTCCTCCCGGTCCGGTCTCGTCCGACTCCCCTTCTCCTGGCGCCGTCTCCTCCGCCGCGGAGCCCGCGTTCCCAGCGCCCGCGTCCCCGGAGCCGCCCGCCCCCGCCCCGTCGGCGCCGGCCGATGGCTGACTCCCCCCGCCGCGGAGCCCCCGCACCCGACTCCGAGGCCGCCCGCGTCTACCGCCACCTCAAGGAGGTGTTCGGCGCCGACGGCCCGCGCCGCATCCGGAAGACCGTCGAGCGCGCCGAGCCCAAGGGCGACGCGATCCCGTTCGGCAAGGGCCGCGACCCGCACGACCTCGGCGACGTCCTCGACTCCCTCACCGTGAAGCTCGGCTGGACGGCGCCGCTGGCGCAGGGCGACCTGATGTCGTCGTGGACGGCGATCGCCGGCGAGGAGACCGCGAAGCACTCGACTCCGGTGGGCGTCGTCGACGGCGTGCTGACGGTCGCGTGCGAGTCCACGGCGTGGTCGACGCAGCTCCGGCTGATGCGGATCGAGATCATGAACCACATCGCCGTGAACTTCCCCGACGCGGGCATCGCGTCGATCCGTTTCCAGGGCCCGGACGTCCCGAACTGGAAAAAGGGTCCCAGGTCGATTCCAGGGCGTGGTCCGCGCGACACCTACGGCTGAGGACGCATTTTCGGTCGACCGCCGATCTTTCGCGCCTCAGATCGCCGTCCAGCGCTTCGGATCGACCCGGCACGCGGTAGAATGGAGGGCCGCCGAACCGCAGTGACGCCGCCGTGCGGGCGATCTCCAGATCACCGTGCGCGTCGCGACGGACCGTCAGAGGAGAACTCCACAGCTATGACTCACGAGCCGAACGACTCCACGTCACCCGCAGCGAACGACCTGGACGCGAACGGCTCAGCAGCCCCCTCCGCTCCGCACGAGAGCATGTCGACCAAGTCGTCCGGTGACTACGGCGCGAACCAGATCCAGGTCCTCGAGGGCCTCGAGGCGGTCCGCAAGCGCCCCGGCATGTACATCGGATCCACGGGTCCGCGCGGTCTGCACCACCTGGTCTACGAGATCGTCGACAACGCCGTCGACGAGGCGCTCGCGGGCTACTGCGACAACATCGAGATCCTGATGCGCGCCGACGGAGGCGTCACCGTCTCCGACAACGGCCGCGGCATCCCGGTCGACATGCACCCGACCGAGGGCATCTCCACGGTCGAGCTGGTCCTCACCGTGCTCCACGCCGGCGGCAAGTTCGGCGGAGGCGGCTACGCGGTCTCCGGCGGCCTGCACGGCGTCGGCTCCTCCGTGGTCAACGCGCTCTCGACGCGCCTCGACGTCGAGGTCAAGCGCCAGGGCGCCGTGTACCGGATGAGCTTCACCGACGGAGTGCCGGACGCCCCGCTCGAGAAGGGCGAGGCCAGCGACGAGACCGGCACGACGATCACCTTCTGGCCCAACGCCGGCATCTTCGAGACGGTCGAGTTCGACTACGAGACCCTGCGCGCGCGCTTCCAGCAGATGGCGTTCCTCAACAAGGGCCTGCGCATCGCGCTGACCGACCAGAACGAGGTCGAGTTCGAGGGGGAGGGCGAGAACGAGACCGAGGGCGACCGGACCGACGTCTTCCACTACGAGAAGGGCCTCGTCGACTACGTCGAGTACATCAACTCGCTGAAGAAGTCGGACCTCGTGCACTCCGAGATCATCGACTTCGAGTCCGAGGACACCGAGCGCCGCATCTCGCTCGAGGTCGCGATGCAGTGGACCACGGCCTACACCGAGAGCGTCCACACCTACGCGAACACCATCAACACCCACGAGGGCGGCACCCACGAGGAGGGCTTCCGCGCCGCGCTGACCACTCTGGTCAACCGCTACGCGCGCGCGAACAACCTGCTCAAGGAGAAGGACGAGAACCTCTCGGGCGACGACATCCGCGAGGGCCTCACCGCCGTCGTGTCGATCAAGCTCGGCGAGCCGCAGTTCGAGGGCCAGACCAAGACGAAGCTCGGCAACACCGAGGCGAAGGCGTTCGTGCAGCGCGTGGCCGGCGAGCAGCTGGCCGACTGGTTCGACCGCAACCCGAGCCAGGCCAAGGACATCATCCGCAAGGCGATCCAGGCGGCCTCGGCCCGCATGGCGGCGCGCAAGGCGCGCGAGACCGCCCGCCGCAAGGGCCTGCTCGAGGGCGGCGGCATGCCGGGCAAGCTCAAGGACTGCCAGTCCAAGGACCCGTCGATCTCCGAGATCTTCATCGTCGAGGGCGACTCGGCGGGAGGATCCGCGGTGCAGGGCCGCAATCCCGAGACGCAGGCGATCCTCCCCCTCCGCGGCAAGATCCTCAACGTCGAGAAGGCGCGGCTCGACCGCGCTCTCGGCAACAACGAGGTTCAGGCGATGATCACGGCGTTCGGCGCCGGCATCGGCGAGGACTTCAACCCCGACAAGGCGCGGTACCACAAGATCATCCTGATGGCCGACGCCGACGTCGACGGCCAGCACATCACGACGCTGCTGCTGACGCTCCTCTTCCGCTACATGCGCCCGCTGATCGACCTCGGCTACGTGTACCTCGCGCAGCCGCCGCTGTACCGCCTCAAGTGGTCGAACTCCCCGCACGAGTACGTCTACAGCGACCGCGAGCGCGACGCCCTGATCGCGCACGGCTCGGCGACCAACAAGCGCATGCCCAAGGAGAACGGCATCCAGCGCTACAAGGGCCTCGGCGAGATGGACTACAAGGAGCTGTGGGAGACCACGATGGACCCCGCCACGCGGACCCTCCTCCAGGTCACGCTCGACGACGCGGCCGCGGCCGACGAGATCTTCTCCACTCTCATGGGCGAGGACGTCGAGTCCCGCCGTTCCTTCATCCAGAAGAATGCGAAGGACGTGCGCTTCCTCGACATCTAGTGGTCGAGGAAGCGGACGTCCTTCGAAAGACGGCGGCCGGGCGGTCCAGTGGACCGTCCTCGCGACCACTTCGAACACGTGACGGCGGCCCTCGATGGGCCGCATCCTCGACCAGAACACGACAGAGGCCCTCACCGGCCCGCACACCGACGACACACCTGACACCCAGCGCGACCGCCGCCCCCGCTTCTCCGGGGCACGGACCCACCTGAGAGACCAGAGATCATGGCAGAAGAATCCACCACCCCCACCGGCCCGGACGAGAGCGACGACATCGTCACCGAGACCGGTGTGGTGATCCACGGTCACGACAAGATCGAGCCGGTCGACCTGCAGCTCGAGATGCAGCGCTCCTACCTCGACTACGCGATGAGCGTCATCGTCGGGCGAGCCCTGCCGGAGGTGCGCGACGGCCTGAAGCCCGTGCACCGCCGCGTGATCTACGCCATGTACGACGGCGGCTACCGTCCCGACAAGGCGTTCTCGAAGTGCTCGCGCGTCGTCGGCGACGTGATGGGCCAGTTCCACCCGCACGGCGACTCCGCGATCTACGACGCGCTGGTCCGCCTGGTGCAGCCGTGGAGCCTCCGCTACCCGCTCGCGCTCGGGCAGGGCAACTTCGGCTCCCCCGGCAACGACGGCGCCGCCGCCCCCCGGTACACCGAGACCAAGATGGCGCCGCTCGCGCTCGAGATGGTCCGCGACATCGACAAGAACACCGTCGACTTCCAGGACAACTACGACGGCCGCACGCGCGAGCCGGCGATCCTGCCGGCCCGGTTCCCGAACCTGCTCGTCAACGGCTCCGTCGGCATCGCGGTCGGCATGGCGACCAACATCCCGCCGCACAACCTGCGCGAGGTCGCCGCCGGCGCGAAGTGGGCGCTCGAGAACCCGGACGCGACGCGCGAGGAGCTCCTCGAGGCGCTGCTGCAGCGGATCAAGGGACCCGACTTCCCCACCGGTGCGCAGATCCTCGGCGTCCGCGGCATCCAGGACGCGTACCGCACCGGCCGCGGCTCGATCACGATGCGCGCCGTCGTCTCCATCGAGGAGATCCAGGGCCGCACCTGCCTCGTCGTCACCGAGCTGCCGTACCAGGTGAACCCGGACAACCTGGCGATCAAGATCGCCGAGCTGGTCAAGGACGGGCGCGTCTCGGGCATCGCGGACATCCGCGACGAGACCTCCGGTCGCACCGGCCAGCGCCTCGTCGTCGTCCTCAAGCGCGACGCCGTGGCGAAGGTGGTGCTGAACAACCTCTACAAGCACACGCCGCTTCAGGAGAACTTCGGCGCGAACATGCTCGCGATCGTCGACGGCATCCCGCGCACCCTCTCGCTCGACGGCTTCATCCGCGCCTGGGTCGACCACCAGGTCGAGGTCATCGTGCGCCGCACCCAGTACCTCCTCGACGAGGCGGAGGCGCGGATCCACATCCTGCGCGGCTACCTCAAGGCGCTCGACGCGCTCGACGAGGTCATCGCCCTCATCCGCCGCTCCCCCACCGTGGAGGAGGCGCGCGACGGTCTGATGGAGCTGCTCGACATCGACGAGGTGCAGTCCCGCGCCATCCTCGACATGCAGCTGCGCCGCCTCGCGGCCCTCGAGCGCCAGAAGATCATCGACGAGCACGACCGGATCCAGGCCGAGATCGAGGACTACAAGTCGATCCTCGCGAGCCCCGAGCGCCAGCGCACGATCATCTCGGACGAGCTCGACGAGATCGTCGACCGCTTCGGCGACGACCGCCGCACCGAGATCCTCTTCGGGTTCGACGGAGACATGAGCGTCGAGGACCTGATCCCCGAGGAGGAGATGGTCGTCACCGTCACCCGAGGCGGTTACCTCAAGCGCACCCGGAGCGACTCCTACCGGGCCCAGCACCGCGGCGGCCGCGGCGTGCGCGGCGCGCAGCTGAAGGCCGACGACATCGTCGAGCACTTCTTCGTCACCACCACGCACCACTGGCTGCTGTTCTTCACGAACACCGGTCGCGTGTACCGCGCCAAGACCTACGAGCTGCAGGAGGCCGGCCGCGACGCCAAGGGCCAGCACATCGCGAACCTGCTCGCGCTCGAGCCGGGGGAGCAGATCGCGCAGATCCTCGACATCCGCGACTACGAGGCGGCCCGCTATCTGGTGCTCGCCACGCGCGACGGCCTCGTGAAGAAGACGGCCCTCTCGGAGTACGACACGAACCGCTCCGGCGGCATCATCGCGATCAAGCTGCGCGACGGCGACGAGCTCGTCTCGGCGCTCCTGGTCGAGGAGGACAGCGACGTGCTGCTGGTCTCCCGCAAGGGCATGTCGATCCGCTTCACCGCGTCCGACGAGGCGCTGCGTCCGATGGGCCGCTCCACCTCCGGAGTCCGCGGCATGTCGTTCCGCGGGGAGGACCGCCTCCTCGACGCGAACGTCGTCAGCGACGAGGGCTTCGTGTTCGTGGTCACCGAGGGCGGCTACGCCAAGCGCACCGCGGTCGACCAGTACCGCCTCCAGGGACGCGGCGGGCTGGGCATCAAGGTGGCCAAGCTGGAGGAGAAGCGCGGCGACCTCGTGGGTGCCATCATCACCGGAGAGGACGACGAGGTGCTCGTCGTGCTCGCCAGCGGCAAGGTGGTACGCTCTGCGGTGGCCGAGGTACCGGCCAAGGGTCGCGACACCATGGGAGTCGTCTTCGCACGATTCGCTGAGGACGACCGCATCATCGCACTCGCCAAGAACACCGAACGCAATCTCGACGCCCAGGACGAGGATCCCGACGCCGCGGCGCCGGCCGAGTCCGCTCCGGTGTCGGAGGAGGATGGGTCCGTAGATGAGTAGCACCGTCGCCGAGAAGCTCGCCAGGAAGTCCGCGAAGAGCCCGGCGGCGAAGCAGGTCCGCCTGAAGCTCGTCTACGTCGACTTCTGGTCGGCCGTGAAGCTCTCGTTCCTGCTGGGCCTGACGCTCGCGATCATCACGATCGTCGTCGTCTACCTGGTCTACACGGTCCTGGCCCAGACGGGCGTGTTCGACGAGGTCAACGGCCTCGTGCAGGACATCGCCGGCGCCGAGGCGTTCGACCTCAACACGATCATCTCGCTGCCGCAGGTCATGGGCTTCGCGATCGTCGTCGCGGTGCTGAACACCATCGTCACCACCGCGCTCGGCGCGATCGTGGCGCTGCTGTACAACCTCAGCGTCAAGATCACCGGCGGCCTCCTGGTGGGCTTCACCAACCAGTAGGGCGCACGGTCCGGCCGATTGGGATTCCTGCTCGATGTCGGGTAGAGTCTCCTCTGGCCATTCCGGGGGTATAGCTCAGGCGGTTAGAGCGCTTCACTGATAATGAAGAGGTCCCAGGTTCAAGTCCTGGTACCCCCACCCGGTCCGAACGGCCCGTCACCTCGCGGTGGCGGGCCGTTCGACTCTCGGAGACGGATCGCCCCGTCTCCGGCCCGGGGCCTTAGCTCAGTTGGTAGAGCGCCTGCTTTGCAAGCAGGATGTCAGGAGTTCGAATCTCCTAGGCTCCACACTTCCTCCCTCTCGCGGGTGCTTCCCCTTCGCCGGCCCTTCTGGTCCACCGGCCGACATCCGGGGTGGTCCCGCGTGTCGGCACTCTCGTCAGCGTGATCGCCGGCGGGCTCTCCTGTCGCCGACCGCGGGGTCGTGCGATCGAGGTCGCCACTCGGACGGCCGAGCCGCCCGCTCAGCGGTCCACGCAGGCGAGGCCGAGGAACTGCTGGACCGAGAGGGTCTCGGACGTGCCGTCGCGGATGTCGCCGACGATGATCTCACCGACGGAGAGCGTGTCGAACTGCTCGGCCGTGAAGACGACCGGGCGGGCGAGCACGGAGCGGTCGGTCGCGTAGGCGCCCAGCGCGAGGTCGACGCCGAGCGGGAACCGCTCGATCACCGTGTCGGCCGGCCAGACCGTGGATCCGGAGAGGTCGGTCGCGCCCAGCTGCGTGACCGGGGACGGGGAGACCCAGCGGGTGACCCTCCGCAGCCCGTCGCCGATGGTCAGGGGGGCGGAGTCGGAGGCGGCGAGGTCGAGGCCGTCGACGGACCCCGAGCACACGACGACGACCCCGAGGACCTCGCCTCGCTCGCCGCCCCGTCCGAGCCCGACCGCGGCCGTGGTCACCGGCTCCTCGGAGGCGCACCCCGAGAGCGCGAGGTTGCCGAGCAGAACGACGGTGCTCGCGAGCGCGGCGCGACGGTGCATGGGTCCTCCCGCGGCCACCCTACGCGGGCAGGGCGAGGGCCAGAGCGGCGAGAGCCTGCGGAAGGGAGGGAGCGCCCTCCGCTCGGAAGACCACCTCTCCGGCCGTGTCCCGCACGACGACCGTGGGGGTCGAGCGGATGCCGGCGGCCTCGGCCTCGACGGGGTGGAAGGCCACGTCGCGCTCGCGGATCTCGGCGGCGGGGACGAGCTCCGCGGCGCGCTCCAGCACCGAGCGCGCGGCATGGCAGGCGCCGCAGAAGGCGGAGGTGTAGAGCTCGACGATCACGACGAAGGGAACGCCGGGGCGCGGCCGGGGATTCCCGGGCACCGTCAGCGGAGGAGCCAGGCCTCGTTCATGGTGAGGGCCGCGTCGACGAGCTCGACGCGCTCCAGCTCCTCGACGTCGCTCAGGGGGAACCAGGCGGCGGCGTCCGTGGAGCCGTCCACCTCGTGCGTGAGCTCCCCGCCCACGATGCGGGCGCGGTACACGACGCGGATGGCGTGCAGGGGGCCGGCCTCGGGGTCGCTGCGGCGGTGCGCGGGGATCACGTGCGAGTCCACGCCGATGAGGGCCTCGAGCTCGGCACGGTAGCCCGTCTCCTCGAAGATCTCGCGGACCGCGGCGTCGGCGGGCGACTCGCCCTCGTCGATCCCGCCGCCCGGAAGCGTCCAGGCCGACCAGGGGCCCTGGCTCCAGTGCGCGAGCAGCATCCGCTCACCGTCGATGATCACGCCGTACGCGGCGACCCGGATGTCCACCGCAGAAGCCTAACCCGGGCATGCGAAGGAGCCGGACCCCTTGAGGGGCCCGGCTCCAGCGACGAGAACGTCAGGAAGCGGTCGAGGCCGCGTTCTGCGCGGCGCTCTGCGGCTCGTCCTCGGCGACCCACAGCTCGTCGTCGGCGCGGAACGTCTGCCAGACGGCGTAGCCGATGCCGCCGACGGCAACCAGCGCGGCGCCGATCGCGAAGACCGTGCCGACCTTGCTCTTCTTCTTCGGGGGAGTGGTGAGCTCCTCCCAGCGCGCCTTCGAGATCTCGGCGAGCTTCGCGCGGTTCTTCGAGTCCTTGGCGGCCTCGAAGGCGGCGGCGGCCGTGCCGCCCACAGCGGCGAAGGTCGGGACGACCTTGTGCTTGTAGGCGTGGCGGGCCGAGGAGTACGTGCCCTCGACGGCCGAGACGCCGTTGTCGTAGACCGGCTTGACGCGCGAGTCGTACGTGTCCTTGACGAAGGGGACGAGCTCCTTCTTGGCGTACTTCGACGCGTGGCGGCGGCTCTTCTCGAGCACGGAGGCCGCGTGCGCCAGCACCTCCTGCTGCTCGCCCCAGACCGCCTCGGCGTTCTTGCGAAGACGCTTGAGGTCCTTCTTGTGCTTACGTGACAGACCCATGTTGGTCCTCCATCGGCTACGAGCAGCGAACGCCTCAATACTGCCACTCATCGATCGGCGTCCGCATCGCGCACCCAGCGCATTGACACCGGGCGTTGCAGGGGCCTACAGACGCGCTGTGCGAGAATCCGAGCATGCCTTTGCACACCGCAGTCGCGACGTTCCACACCAACAAGGGCGACATCGTCGTCAACCTCTACGGGAACCACGCTCCCAAGACGGTCCGCAACTTCGTCGGTCTCGCGACCGGCGACATCGAGTGGACCCACCCCGCCACGGGTGCGAAGACGAAGGAGCCGCTCTACAACGGCACCGTCTTCCACCGCATCATCCCCGACTTCATGCTCCAGGGCGGCGACCCGCTCGGTCAGGGCATCGGCGGCCCGGGGTACCAGTTCGACGACGAGATCAACTCGGAGCTCGACTTCACCCAGCCCTACATCCTCGCGATGGCGAACGCCGGCAAGCAGGCGGGCCGCGGCACCAACGGCTCGCAGTTCTTCATCACCGTGGCGCCGACCACCTGGCTCCAGGGCAAGCACACCATCTTCGGCGCCGTCGCCGACGAGGAGTCGAAGAAGCTCGTGCAGTCGCTCTCGGCTGTTCCCACCGACGGCCGTGACAAGCCGCTCGAGGACGTCGTGATCGAGAGCGTCGAGATCACCGAGGTCTGATCGCCTCATCCACCACTCATTCGAGGGCCGGGTCCGTCAGGGCCCGGCCCTCGTTCTCCCCGGAGGCACGTCCGTGACCCAGGTCCCGCCGAGCAGCACCTACTCCTGCTACCGACACCCCGACCGGCAGAGCTTCGTGCGCTGCCAGCGGTGCGGCCGCACCATCTGCGGCGAGTGCCAGACGCCGGCTCCGGTCGGCGTGATCTGCCCGGACGACATGGCGCAGCAGCGCGCCACCGCACCGCGCACCCGCGGTCCCCTCCTCTCCCGCGTGCGGGCCATGACCCGTGCCGACCAGCCGACGGTGACCTACGCGATCATCGCGCTCTGCATCGTGCTGTGGATCGTCGAGATCCTTCCCTTCGTCGGCGGGCCGGCGGTCAACGCGCTCCTGTACGCCCCCGCCTACACGCTCCCCGGCTTCGGCGCCGGCTTCGAGCCGTGGCGGATGCTCACCTCGGTGTTCCTCCACAGCACGTCGCTCTTCATCGTCATCCCGTTCCACCTGGTGCTGAACATGTACACGCTGTGGGTGTTCGGCATGGTGCTCGAGCGGATGCTGGGCCGCGGGCGGTACCTCACCCTCTTCCTCCTGAGCGGTTTCGCCGGGTCGGTGGGCGTCCTGCTCCTCGCGAACCCGCTGACCCCGGTGATCGGCGCCTCCGGTGCGATCTTCGGGCTGATGGGCGCGTACCTGGTGATCCTCCGGCACCTGGGCGGTCAGGCGTCGCAGCTGCTGGTGCTGGTCGGACTGAACCTCGTCATCGGCTTCCTGCCCGGGATGAACGTGGCGTGGCAGGCGCACGTCGGCGGTCTGGTGGCCGGCGCGCTCATCGGGCTGGTCTTCACGAAGACCCGGCAGCGCGCCCAGCGGCGCACGCAGAACCTCCTCGTCGGGCTCATCGGAGTCGGACTGGTGGCGATCACCGCGGGCGCCTACGTCCTCGGCTGATCCCGTCCCCTCCCGCAGCGGCGGGTCCGGCAGTGCCTCGCGCACTCCCGGGCCCGCCGCTTCGTCGTTCCCGCGGCGACCGTCTCCACCGCTGTCCACAGGTGCTCTCAACAGGTGGGGAGGAAGTTATCCACAGAGTTGTTAACACTGGGGAGAACGTCCCGGGTGTCCTCCTCGGGAGGACGATCCCGGGACGGCGGCGCGTCCGAGGACCGGCGGACTGGTGCCGATCGGGGCCCTCCTCGCCTCGAGCAGGCCAGCGCGGAGGGGACCGCGGAGTTCTCCACAGGAGATTCCACAGCTGGGGATAATTACAGCGGTGTAGTTCTTCGGCGGACGGCCACCAGGGCGGTCGCCTCACGGTCGTCGTCGCGGTGCACCGAGGTGGCGAACCCGGCCGCCTGGAACGCGGAGGCACTCGCCGCGGCCTGATCCGCGGCGACCTCGATCACGACGACGCCGTGGGGTGCGAGCCACGCTCCCGCCTCCTGAGCGATGCGGCGGTGCAGGGCGAGCCCGTCCGACCCGCCGTCGAGCGTGAGCATCGGCTCGTGCACCCGGGCCTCCGGCGGCATGAGCGCGATCGCGGCGGTGGGGACGTAGGGGGCGTTGACGACGACGACGTCGATCCGCCCGCGCTCACTCCCGGGGAGCGCGTCGAAGAGGTCGCCCTCGTGGACGTCGGCGCGGCCTGCGAGCGTGCGGCGCGCGCAGGCGACGGCGGCGGGGGAGAGGTCGGCCGCGAGCAGGCGGACGTCCGGCCGCTCCTCGGAGATCGACCGGGCGAGGGCGCCGGATCCGCAGCAGAGGTCGAGCACCACGGCGCCCTCCGGGAGGATCTCCAGGGCGCAGTCGACCAGCCACTCGGTGCGCACGCGGGGCACGAAGACGCCGGGTGCGACGGGGACGCGCAGGCCGCGGAAGGCGACCCAGCCGAGGATCTGCTCGAGGGGCTCGCCCGTCTCGCGGCGGCGGAGCAGCAGCTCGAGGTCGGAGGAGGAGTCGGCGGCCTCCTCGAGCAGGCCCGCCTCCTCCTCGGCGAAGACGCAGCCGGCGGTGCGCAGACGCTCCACCGACGACGAACGCCCCGTCGGCGGACCGGACGGGGCGTCGTTCACGACTGGGGGAGGCTCAGCGCCAGCGCGTCGTCATCAGGAAGCCGATGAACGCGATGCCGAAGCCGATCAGGATGTTGAGGTTGCCGAGATCGGGGATCGGCAGGGTGCCCTGGCTCACGTAGAAGACGATGATCCAGGCGAGTCCGAGCAGCATGAAGCCGAACATCACCGGCTTGAACCAGACCGGATTCGGTGCGTTCTCGCCGGTCCGGGCCTCGTCGCGCTCGGGCTTCGGGCTCTTCGTCGCTCGTGCCATGCCGACCACTGTACCTGGCGGAGGCTCCGGGCCGGGAGCACTGGGGCTGCGCGGGTGCTGTGCGGACTCGCGGAGCGGCCGGTGCAGGCGCTCGAGTGGTCCCATCGGCCCTCCTCAGGCGGCGACTCGGGAGGGCTCTCCACAGGTCCGGATCATGCGCCACAGCCGGTCACGGCTCGCGCCTAGACTCGTCGCATGACCGCCCAGAACCCCGACGGGGCGGCTCTGCGGCCGCGAGCGAAGCGACGGAGGGCCCGCCCGGTCCGACGACTCTCGTTCTTCGGAGTCGTCGGCGAGCTCCTGATGACCGCCGGCGTCCTGGTCCTGCTCTTCCTGGCCTGGCAGCTCTGGTGGAACGACGCGGTGATCGCGGGCCGGCAGACGACGCAGGCGGCGGAGCTCCGCGAGACCTGGGGCGACTCCTCTCCGGCCCCGCAGCCGACCGAGGCCGCCCCGGCGGAGCCGGTCGTCGCGTCGGTCGCCGCCCTCGACACCTCCTTCGGCAACCTCTACATCCCCCGCTACGGCGAGGGGTGGGTGCGCACGATCGCCGAGGGCATCGACGCCGAGAACGTGCTCGACGAGGGGAGCATCGGCCACTACCCCGGGACGCAGATGCCCGGCCAGGCCGGCAACTTCGCGCTCGCCGCGCACCGCAGCGCGTACGGCGGAGGCATGCACTTGATCGACGAGCTCCAGCTCGGCGACCCGATCTACATCGAGACGGCGGACGGCTGGTACACCTACCGCTTCCGCAACCTCGAGTACGTCCAGCCCTCCGACGTCCAGGTGATCGACCCGGTCCCGTGGACTCCGGACGCGGCTCCGACCGACCGCCTGATCACGCTGACGAGCTGCAACCCGCTCTACTCGACGGCCGAGCGGATCATCGCGTACGGCGTCTTCGACTCGTTCCAGCCGCGGTCCGCGGGCGCCCCCGCCGAGATCGCCGCCTCGCTGGCTCAGGAGGGCTGACCGTGTACGCAGCGCTGTGGCGGCTTCTGCCCGGGCCGTGGTGGGTCCGGCTCCTGATCGTCCTCGTCCTCGTCGCGGCGGTCCTGGTCGCGCTCGACGAGTGGGTGTTCCCCTGGGTGCAGTCGCTCGTGCTCGACCGGAACGTGACCGTCGGCTCGTGACCGGCGGCGCGGCCCCGCGGATCCTGGTCGTCGACCACCACGACAGCTTCGTCTTCACGCTCGTCTCGTATCTCCGCGAGCTCGGTGCCGAGGTCGACGTGGTCGAGGGCGACGACCTCGGCACGACGGCGCTCCTGGCTCGCGCGGAGGAGGCGGACGGAGTCCTGGTCTCACCCGGGCCGGGCCGTCCCGGGGACGTCCCCGCGTCGACGGCGCTCGTGCAGCGGGCGGAGGCGACCGGGCGGCCGCTGCTCGGAGTCTGCCTCGGCCACCAGGTGCTCGCCCACGCTCTCGGCGCCCGCGTCACGGAGGCGCCGGAGCTGCTGCACGGCCGGACGTCCGCGGTCCTCCACGACGGAGATCCGCTCTTCGACGGCCTGCCCTCCGGATTCGCCGCGATGCGGTACCACTCGCTCGCGGTCGACGGTGAGAGCCTTCCCGAGGAGCTGCGGGTGACGGCGCGGACACCTGAGGGAGTGGTCATGGCCGTCCGGCACCGGAGTGCTCCGCTCGTGGGCGTGCAGTTCCATCCGGAGTCGGTCCTCACCGAGGACGGGCGGCGCCTTCTCGAGAACTGGCTGCGCGAGGTGAGGCCGGGCGGAGCGTCCGTATCGGCCGACGACACGCCCGGACTCTCGATCCCGGCTCGATGAATTGGAATTCGCCGGGCTTATCGGGCTCGTTATCGAGTCGAGAGCATTGAGAATGATCAGCGACCACCGTCCCCCGAACGGGGATGCCGCCCTGAGTGCGTTCTCACGTAGAAATCCGCCATCTGACGGCTAAATGACGGCGGGCGGAGGAGAACGCCGCGACAGGGTATGAGCGTGACCTTGTCCACCCCCTTGCGCACCCCCCGATCAGGTGGCGGGATTTGACGGGCTCCCGGCGGAGGATGCGGCCCCTTTTCGCTGCATAATCAGAGGGCGTCGACAGGGGGTCGGCGCCACAAGAGAAGTCCGGGGGGACCAGATGGTCGCATCGATCTCCTGGGCTTTCTCGGGAATCCGAGAGCTCGAGAATCTCGGACCGCGCATCGTCGTCAAACCCGGCACCGTTCCGAGCATCACCGGTTCGGGATTCGGCACCGCCGATCTGAGCGTCGTGCTGATGACGGTCTCGCCGCTGCGCGTCCTCCGCGGGACGTGGCCGGCCGACGACACCTCCTTCCTCACTTTCAGCTTCCTCATCGACGGCTTCGTGCGCATGGTCGCCCCGGACCGAACGGTGCTGCTGCGTCCGGGCTCGATCTCGTACCAGCAGGGGACGACGACGTTCACGACCGAGTCGACGACTCCGGCCACGATCCTCCACCTCTCGCTGCGCGCCGACGAGATGCGCCGCTACGGCTTCGACACGTCGGCCCCGGTCTACGCGCTCGACCCCGACGCCCGGTCCACCCGCGCCGCGTACGCCTTCACGACCGCCTTCGCCCTCGCGGCGGAGTCGGGGACGGGGCTGCCCGGCGAGGGCGAGGTCACCGGCTTCGCCCACGTGGTCAAGCAGCTCCTCACCAGCGCGTTCCTCGCGGCGGCGAGCTCGCAGCCCGGCACCACGAGCGTGCGAGCCGCCACGCTCGGGCGCGCGCGCACGGTCATCGACCGGACGCACCGCACGCCGCGCTGCACTCCGGAGGCGGTGGCCGACGCGGTCAACGTGTCCACCCGCTCCCTCCAGCGGCTCTTCGAGGATGCGGGCACCACGGTCGCGAGCGAGATCGAGCGATCCCGGGTCGCCAGCGCCGTGGAGCTCCTGCGCCGCCGCCCGCGGGAGGTCCCGCTCGAGGCGATCGCCGCCGCGTCCGGATTCTCCTCGGCGGACCACCTCCGCCGTGCGCTCAAGCGCCGCGAGGGGCTCACCCCGAGCGACATCCGCGGCAGGATCGCGCGCCCCGCCGATGGATCGGCAGCCGGCGAGGTCGTGCGGCTCCAGCCCCCGCTCGCCGACGCGCGCAGGGCCTAGCCGTTCAGCTCGGGGCCGTCGGCCCCCGTGGAGCATCGAACCCGACGAGCAACGTCCGGACGAGCCCTTCTCGGCGCGCAGAGCAGCGACCCGGCCTCCACCGGGCACCGTCGGCCGACGCCGCAGCCGCAGCGGGCTGCAGGGCGGGTCAGCCCGCGCAGTATCCGAGCTGGACGGTCGATCCCTGCGGGACGTCGCCCGGAGCCAGGGACTGGGTCGTGATGGGCGGGTTCGCCCGGGTCGCGTCGCAGGTCTCGTCCGGGACCTCGACCCCCACGAGCTGCAGCTTCTCGGAGGCGAGGGTGGCCAGTGCGCTGCTGAGGGACGTCCCGACGAGGTCGGGGAGCGTGACCTGGCCGGAGGAGACGGTGAGGTCGACCGGCGTGCCCGGGGCGACCTGCTGTCCCGCTCCGGGGGAGGCGGAGAGCACGACGTCGCCCGGGACGGTCGGCGAGTTCTCGCGGGTCTGGGAGCCCTCGACGAAGCCGACGGCGGTGAGCGCGTCGATGGCCTCGGCGAGGCTCTGCCCGACGGTGTCCGGCACGGCGACGGGCTGCGGGCCCTGGGACACGACGATGCGGATGACCGTCTCGGGTGCGACGATCGTGCCCGAGCCCGGATCCGTGCGGATCACCTCGCCCTCGGGGACGGTCGAGCTGTACTCCGCGACCTGGCTCGGCACGAGATCGAGCTCGGTCAGGGTCGACTGGGCGCTGTCGTAGGTGGTCTCGGTGAGGGTGGGGACCTCGCGCGACTGCGACGGCAGCGTGGACGCGGGCTGGAGCGTCAGCACCCAGATCACGAGTGCGGCGACGATCACGGCCAGCACGACGATCGAGGACCAGATCCAGAGGACCGGCGGGCGGCGCTGGGTGCGGACGATCGAGTTGTCCTCGGCCAGCTGGCGGAGGGCGAGCTCGGAGTCGTTGACTCCACCCTGGCTGCGGGCCGCGAAGAGCGAGGTGGTCAGCTCGTCGATCGGGCGGTGGTCGGGGAGGCGTCCGGCGGCGGCGTCGCGCAGGTCGTCGCGGAACTCCGCAGCTCCCTGGAAGCGCTCGTAGCGGTCCTTCGAGAGTGCTCGGGCGACGACCGCGTCGAGTGCGGGGGTGACGGCCGGGTTGATGGAGCTCGGCGCCGGCGGCGTCTCGCTGACGTGCTGGTAGGCGACGGCCACCGGGGTGTCGCCGCGGAAGGGCGCACGGCCGGTGAGGAGCTCGAAGAGCACGATGCCGGCGGAGTAGAGGTCGCTGCGGGCGTCGACCTGCTCGCCCTTCGCCTGCTCGGGGGAGAAGTAGGCCGCGGTGCCGAGGATCGCCGTGGTCTGAGCGACCGTGGCGGCGGAGTCGGAGACGGCGCGGGCGATCCCGAAGTCCATCACCTTCACCTGGCCCGACGGGGTCAGCATGATGTTGCCGGGCTTGATGTCGCGGTGGACGACGCCTGCGCGGTGCGAGTACTCGAGGGCGGTGAGGATGCCCTCCGTGATGCGGACGGCCTCGTCCACGTCGAGGGGGCCCTCGGCGATCAGGTCCTTGAGGAGGCGGCCCTCGATGTGCTCCATGACGATGAAGGGCCGGCGCGATTCGGCGCCGTTGTCGTCGAGCGAGACCTCCTCGCCCGCGTCGAAGACCCGGACGATCGTGGGATGCGACATGCGCGACGCGGACTGCGCCTCCTGGCGGAACCGCAGGCGGAAGGCGGAGTCGGAGGAGAGGGAGAGCTTCAGCTCCTTGATGGCGACGGTGCGGCCGAGCCGGGTGTCGGTGCCGAGGTACACCTCGGACATCCCGCCGCGGCCGAGCCGGGGCCCGACCTGGTACCGTCCCGCGATCAGGCGACCCTCATCCGTCACGCGCACGCTCCCGCCCTGTACTTCCGTGTGGTGCGGCCCCGAGGAGCCACGGCAAGTGTACCTATGGGCCCCTGGTGTTCCGGGCGGGGGCGCGACGCGACGGCCGCGAGGCGCCGGGCCGGAGCGGTGCCCCGGCCCGGCGCGCCGCCGCTACTCGGAGGGGGTGGGCGTCGAGGTGGCCTTCGAGGTGGGGGTCGGCGCCGGGGTCGGAGCCGGTTCCTCGACGGTGACGGAGAGGGTGGGCGAGGCCGCCGACTCCGACTCGCCGCAGAGCACGGTGTACGTGACGTCGATCGTGCCCGCCGTGGTGCCGGCCTGGATCGTCGCGGTCGTCGAGTTCGACGGGTTGGTGCTCGTCACGCTCGCGCCCTCACCGGTCGCGGTCACCCGGTAACCGCTCACGGAGGTTCCGCTCGGGCACTGGTTGTAGTTGCTCCAGGTGACGTTGAACGTCGCGCCCGCCTCGACGCTGGAGGCGGCGGGGGTGACGGTCGGCACGGCGGTCGGTGCGTCCGGGGTCGCGACCTCGGTGAAGACGGAGACCTCGATGGTCGTGCCCTTCACCACGTTCGCGGTGGGGTTCACGTCCTCGACGAGTCCGACCTGCTCGGCGGTGGGGGCGCTCGGACCGTCCGCGCGGCGGACGCCCATGCCCAGGGCCTCGAGCTCGGTCTCGACGTCGTCGAAGGAGCGCCCGACGTAGTCGGCCTTGTCGATGACGACCGTGTTCGAGGTCGGCGTCGGCGTGGGACTCGGAGTCTCGGACGGCGTCGGCGACGGGGCAGTGCTGGTCGTCGCGGTGGGGGAGGCGGCCGGGTCGCTGCTCCCGCCGGTCGTCAGGGCGAAGATCGTGCCCGCGATGACGACGGCGAGGATCACGATGAGGGCGATCAGCGGCCAGGTCCAGGGGCTGCGCCTGCGCGGCTCCTCGGAGGCCTCGAGCGGCTCCTCGATCGGCACGAACGGAGCGGCGGCCGCGGCCGCGGGCGCGCCGGAGGGGAGCACCGTGGTCGCCTGCGTCGCGCCCTGGTTGGAGGGGAGGACCGTGGTCGCCTGCGTCGCGGGCAGGTCGCTGAGGACCGCGGGGACGGCCAGCGCCGCTCCGCGCACGTCGCCCGAGCGCAGCGCCTGGGCCGCCCGTGCGAGGTGCGCGGCGGTGGCGGGGCGGTCGGCCGGCTTCTTGGCGATGCAGGAGTAGACGAGATTGCGCACCGGCTCCGCGACCGTGACCGGCAGCTCCGGCGGGGTGTCGTTGATCTGCGCCATCGCGATGGCGACCTGCGACTCGCCTGTGAAGGGGCGGCGCCCGGCCAGGCACTCGTAGGCGACGATGCCCAGCGAGTAGATGTCGGTGGCGGGGGAGGCGGGCTGGCCGCTCGCCTGCTCCGGGGACAGGTACTGGACCGTGCCCATGACCTGCCCTGTCGCCGTCAGCGGGACCTGGTCGGCGATGCGCGCGATGCCGAAGTCGGTGATCTTGACGCGGCCGTCCGGCGTGATGAGCAGGTTGCCCGGCTTCACATCGCGGTGCACGAGGCCCGCGGCGTGCGCGGCGTGCAGGGCGAGCGCGGTCTGCGCGACGATGTCGAGGACCTTGTCGGTCGAGAGGACGCGCTCGCGCTCGAGGACGGTCGAGAGCGCCTCGCCGGGGACGAGCTCCATGACCAGGTAGGCCGAGCCGTCCTCCTCGCCGTAGTCGTAGACGTTGGCGATGCCCTCGTGGTTGACCAGCGCCGCGTGGCGGGCCTCGGCGCGGAAGCGCTCGAGGAAGCCGGGGTCGCCGAGGTACTCGTCCTTCAGGATCTTGATCGCGATGGTGCGGCCGATGACCAGATCGGTCGCCTGCCACACCTCTCCCATGCCGCCGATGGCGATCCGGGACTGCAGCTCGTAGCGTCCCCCGAAGGTGAGGCCTGTCGTGGGTCTCATTTGTTCAGCACCGCCTCTAGTACCTGTTGTCCGATGGGTGCGGCGATCAGGTTGCCGTACCCGGTCTGGCCGAGCCCTCCACCGTTCTCCACGAGCACGGTGATGGCGTACTGCGGGTCGTCCGCAGGCGCGAAGCCGGTGAACCAGAGGGTGTACGGGTCGTCCCCGCCGTTCTCGGCGGTACCGGTCTTACCGGCCACAGTGACGCCCCCTATTGTTGCATTCGTCGCCGCGCCGCCCTGGACGCTGGCGACCATCATCGCCTTGACGGCGTCCGCGGTCTGCGTGCTCACCGCCCGGCCGAGCGACTTCTCCTGGAACTGCTGCAGCACGCTGAGGTCCTGCGAGCGGATCGAGTCGACCAGGTTCGGCTGCATCACCTCGCCGCCGTTCGCGATCGCCGCGGAGACCATGGCGATCTGCAGCGGCGTCGCGCGCACCTCGTACTGCCCGAAGGCGGTGAGGGCCGTCTGGGCGTCGTCCGTCTTCGTCGGGTAGGTGCTCGCCTCGACCGACATCGGGATCTCGAGCTCGGTGTCGAAGCCGAACTTCTCGGCCTGCGAGCGGATCGCGTCTGCTCCGAGCTGCACGCCCATCTCGGCCATCGGGACGTTGCAGGAGAGCGAGACGGCGGTGGCCAGCGTGACCGTCTCTCCGGAGCCGCAGAGACCGCCTCCGGAGTTGATCACCTGCGACGAGGAGCCGGGCAGCGTGTACGACTCGACGTTGGGGAAGCTCGAGTCGGCGGTGAAGCGGCCGGACTCGAGGGCGGCCGAGGCCACGACGAGCTTGAAGACGGAGCCGGGCGGGTTGAGCGAGCCGCCGATCGCACGGTTCACGAGGGGCTCGGAGGAGTCGTCGTTCAGCGCCCGGTAGGCGGCGAGGACGTCGTCGGTGTCGTGGGAGGCGAGCGCGGTGGGGTCGAAGGTGGGCTTCGAGACCATCGCGAGGATGCGGCCGGTGGCCGGCTCGGTCACGACGACGGCCCCCGTGTAGTCGCCGAGCGCGTCGAAGGCGGCCTGCTGGGCGACCGGGTCGATCGAGAGCTCGACCGACGCTCCCTTCGGGTCCTGGCCCGTGACGAGGTTGTTGATCTCGTCGAAGAACTGCGAGTTCGAGGTGCCCGAGAGGTAGTCGTTGAGCGTGCGCTCGATGCCGGTGGTGCCCTGGTTCAGAGTGAAGTAGCCGGTCACGGCGGAGTAGAGCGGGCCGTTCGCGTACTGCCGCTGGAACTTGTAGAGGTCGTCCGACGGCGTCGAGGAGGCGATCGGCTGACCGCCGGCGAGGATCGCGCCGCGCTCGGTCGAGAAGCTCTCGTAGAGGGTCCGCGTGTTGCGGCCGTCCTCGTCGAGGGAGTCGGCCTGGATCACCTGGATGGTGGTCGTGGAGAGGAAGAGGGCCACGAACATCGTCAGCACGACGAGGCTCACCCGTTTGAGTTCTCGGTTCATCGACGGATCACACCACCAGACGAGGCTGACTGCGGACTGTGTCGGACAGGCGCAGCAGCACCGCCACGATCATCCAGTTCGCCACGAGGGAGGAGCCGCCGGCGGCGAGGAACGGCGTGGTCAGGCCGGTCAGCGGGATGACACGGGTGACGCCTCCGATGACGATGAAGCACTGCAGGGCGATCACGAACGAGAGGCCGACTCCCAGGAGGCGCCCGAAGTCGTCCTGCCCGGCGAAGCCGATGCGGAACCCGCGCGAGACCAGCAGGAGGTAGAGGCCGAAGATCGCGAAGAGCCCGGCGAGGCCCAGCTCCTCGCCGAGGCTGGCGATGATGTAGTCGGACTGCGGGACCGGCGTGAGATCCGGCATCCCCTGGCCGAGGCCCGTGCCGAGCAGCCCGCCGTGCGCGAGGCCGAAGAGGCCCTGCACGAGCTGGTAGCTGCCGCCCGGATCCGCCCCGTAGCGCTCGGCGCTGAAGGGCTCGAGCCAGTTGGCGAAGCGGTTGCCCACGTAGTCGAGCGTCTGGCTCGCCAGCAGCGCGCCGCCGAGGAACAGGCCGACGCCGATGAGGACCCAGCTGGTGCGGCCGGTCGCGACGTAGAGCATGACCAGGAACAGGCCGAAGTAGAGCAGCGCCGTCCCCAGGTCGCGCTGGAAGACGATGACGCCCATCGTGACCGCCCAGACCACCAGGATCGGGCCGAGGTCGCGCAGGCGCGGGAAGCGCATCCCGAGGACGGTGCGGCCCACCATCGAGAGGGAGTCGCGGTTGCGCACGAGGTAGCCGGCGAAGAAGACCGCGAGGGCGATCTTGGCGATCTCGCCGGGCTGGAAGCTCGCCACGTCGCCGATCCCGATCCACACACGCGCGCCGCTGACCTCGCGGCCGATGAAGGGCAGGAGCGGCAGCAGGAGCAGCACGATCGCCGCGAACCCGGCGACGTAGGTGTAGCGGAACAGCACGCGGTGGTTGCGGATGACCAGCAGCACCACGATCGCCGCCACGACGGCCAGGGCGCTCCAGAAGATCTGCCGCACCGCCACCGACTCCCAGCCGGTCGCGCCGTCGGCGATGTCGATCCGGTAGATCTCGGCGACGCCCAGGCCGTTCAGCACGGTGGCGATCGGGAGGAGGAAGGGGTCGGCCGCCGGGGCCGCGAAGCGCAGCACGACGTGCACGGCGAGCACGAGCGCCGAGAGGCCGGCGCCCAGCGAGACCAGCGTGGTGTCGATCGAGCCGAGGGCGCCGAGCTGCACGAGCACGATCGCGCCGGCGTCGATGAGGCATGCGCCGATCAGGAGCAGGAGCTCGAGATTGCGCAGCTTCTGGCGGAAGAAGCCCTGCCGCTCGGGGGCGGGGCGGGCGGTGGCCGTGGCGGCGTCCGTCATGGTGCTCCGTTCGCGTCCGTGAGGCGCTCGACGATGTCGACCGCGCCGGCGTAGGAGTCGGCGCTGATCGTCTGCTCCAGCTGCTCGACGTCGTAGGCGCGGAGGGAGTCGAGCGGGATTCCCGTGTCCTCCTTCACCTCCGAGAGCGAGAGCGGGCCGACCGACTGCTGGATGCCCTGGTAGATGATCACGGTGTCCCCGTCGGTGCCGACGTAGAAGCGCGACTGCGTCCAGTCGTAGGCGAAGAGGATCCCGAGGAATCCGATGATGAGCACGAGGGACAGGCCGACGAGCCAGGTGATGCGGCGGCGCAGGTGCCGGCGGCGGTCCTCCTCGATCAGCTCGTCGAGGTAGTCCTCGGACGCGGGCTCGAAGTGGGTGGGGCCCTGCGCGGCGGGAGCCCGGGTGTGCAGGCGGAGGCCGGGGATCCGGACGCGGTTCTGCGAGTCGTCGGTGCTGAAGGGCGTGGGCGCGGCGGCGGATCCGACGACCACCGGCTCCTCCACGGGGGCGAGGATGCGCGCGGTGTCGCCCGCCCCGGGGATGTCGAGGACGACGACGGTGACGTTGTCCGGGGCGCCGTGCGAGAGGCTGTCGCGGATCAGGCGGTCGGCCACCTGCTGGGCGGTCTCGTCGCGGCTGAGCTCCTTGAGGATCTCGTCGTGCGGGACGACGCCGGAGAGGCCGTCGGAGCAGATCAGCCAGCGGTCGTGCGGCTCGGTCTCGAGCGTGAGCGTGTCGATCTCGGGGTTGGTGTGCACGTCGCCGAGGACCCGCATCAGGACGGAGCGGCGCGGATGCGTCATCGCCTCCTCCTCCGTGATGCGGCCGGAGTCGACGAGGCGCTGCACGAAGGTGTGGTCCGTCGTGACCTGCTCGAGCCGGCCGTCGCGGAGGACGTAGATGCGGGAGTCGCCGATGTGCGCGATCGCCACCGACTCGCCGACGCGGGCGATCGCGCTGACGGTGGTGCCCATGCCGGTGAGCTCGGGGTGGTCGACCACGGCGTCGGCCAGCAGGGTGTTGGCCGCCAGCAGGGTGCGCTTGAGCTCGTCCTCGGCCTCGTAGGTGGAGGCGTAGACGCGGTCCGCCTCCGCGATGCGCTTGATCGCGATGGAGGAGGCGACGTCGCCGCCCGCGTGACCGCCCATGCCGTCGGCGACGACGAAGAGCTGCCGGCCCGCGTAGCCGGAGTCCTGGTTGTTCGAGCGGATCCTGCCGACGTGCGAGACGGCGGCGCTCTCGCGCACCGCGCCGTGGCCGGAGCCGCTCTCCGGAGTGGGGGCCACGCGCTACGACCGCCGCAGTTCGAAGGTGGTGGTGCCGACCTTCACGGGCGTGTCCAGCGGCACCTTGGTGGGCGCGCCGACGCGGCGGCCGTCGAGGAAGGTGCCGTTGGTGGAGTCGAGGTCCTGGATCATCCACTCGTCGTTCCAGAGGAGCAGGCGCGCGTGGTGGGTCGAGGTGTAGTCGTCGCGGATGACCAGCGTCGACTCCGCGGAGCGGCCGATCGTCAGCGGGTCGCCGGTCAGCTCGAGCTCGGTGCCCCGCTTGGGGCCCGAGGTGATCACGAGGCGCTGCGCCGTGTGGACCGTGGCGGCGCCTCCCTGCTCGGCGCGCTCGGCGGCGGCCTCTCGGCTCCTCCGGGCCGAGGGGGCCGACGGAGAGGCGGGCTGCGCGGGCGTGGGAGCCGCGGCGGCCGCGGCGACCACGGGCTGGGCCGCCGTCACGAACGGGGCCTCGGGGGACGCGGCCTGCGCGCCGGGCGGCAGCTTGCGCACGCGCTGCCCGAACAGGTCGGAGCGCAGCGCGTAGACGATGCCGAACACGAAGAACCACAGCAGCGCGAGGAACGCGATGCGCAGGAGGAAGAGAGTGAGCTCGCTCATAGCCGGTCGTCCCAGAATCCCTCGGAACCGCGTCCGGCTGCCCTGCCGGACGACGGGCGGTCGGTGCGTGCGGGCGCGGAGCCCTGCACGACGCGGTAGACGATCGAGGTGCGCCCGATCGTGATGGTCTGCTCGGGGGCCAGGGGCGCCTGCGTGACGGGCCGGCCGTCGAGCTTGGAGCCGTTCGTGGACCCGAGGTCGTGCACCTGGGCGCGGGAGCCGTCCCAGAGGATCTCGACGTGCTTGCGGGACGTGCCCGAGTCGTCGACGGTGATGTCGGCGTCGCTGCCGCGGCCGATGACGGTGCGCGCCTTCGTGATCGGGTGGCGCCGGCCGTCGATGTCGAGGACGGGCGTGTAGGCGACGGTGCCCTTCACGCTGCGGGAGTCGACCTCGACCATGCCGTCGCTGAGCGCCGGATCGACGGCGAGGGAGATGTCGATCGGGCCGGGGAAGCGGAAGCCCTGCTTGGTGGCGTGCTCGGTGGCGACCGTGGTGAGCTCGTCGATCAGCGTGGCGCCGAGGCGCTGCATCCGGTCGAGGTCGGTCGCGGACATCCGCAGGACGAGGCTGTTGGGGACGAGGATGCGGTCGCGGCTGACCACGGCGGCGGAGGTGTCGAGCTCCCGGCGGAGGGCGGAGGCGAGCTCGACCGGCTGCAGACCCGACTTGAAGGTCCGCGCGAACGCGCCGTTGACGACGCGCTCGAGTCCCTTCTCGAAGTTGTCCAGTATGCCCACAGTCTTCCGATCTTCCGGTTCTTCGCCTTCTCGGCGGTCGCGCACGGATCGAGATGTCTGCGCGCCCGTCGCCGCTTCCTCTTCTTGGTCTGCGCCGCGCACGGCTACGGGCATGTTACTGGGATGGTCTGGATGCGCGATCCTCCGCAGTGGTTTCGCGGCCGGACTGCCGTGTGCGCGCTCTCACCGGGGCGGCTCGGCGGCGGCTCCCGGGGGAGCGGCGGCCCGGGACGGTGAGCGCCGGTTCGGCTCGGGGGCCGGGGGATGCTACGATTTCTCGTCGGCGCTTCGGTGCCGCTGGTGAGCGCGAGTGGCGGAATAGGCAGACGCGCACGGTTCAGGTCCGTGTGCCCGAAAGGGCGTGGGGGTTCAACTCCCCCCTCGCGCACCAGAGTTCACGAGAACCGGAGTTCGAGAGAACCGGGTTCGAGAGAACCAGAGGAGAAGCCCCCGATCGGATGTCCGGTCGGGGGCTTCTCCCGTTCCCGGGTGCGGTGCGCCGCGGGGCGGGCTCCTGTCGTGTCGTTCTCGCGGACGGCGTCCCGCGGAGGGGCGGTGTTCACCGGGAGGTCGGCGCGAGGTCGTCCGGCGCGGGCACGCTCGCGGGGTGATCGCCCTCCGTGCCGACGTGTCCGCCCTCGATCCGCAGGCGCTGCCCGAGCTGCTCCGACGCCTCCGCCGGCACCGGAGCGTGCAGGTGGGGGAGTGCCAGTGGATCGCGGTGCTGCCCGGATCGGGCCCGGTGCTGCTGACGGCCGGCGACCGGCTCGTGCTCGACCTGCTGATCGAGCGGCGCGCGCTGCTCCCCGTGGTGATCGACGCGCTCGAGGCGGAGCTGCGCAGCGGCGGCTTCCGCGAGCGGATCGCGCTGAGCTGGAGCACGCCGGACACGGTGCCCGTGCTGCTGCGCTGACGAGCCGCGGTCAGCGGCGGGTGAGCTCCACGACCGGGATGATGCGGGTGGTGCGCTTCTCGTAGTCGAGGAAGCCGGCGGAGGCGGTGGTGAAGCGGGCCCAGCCGGCGTCGCGCTCCTCCCCGGCGAGGACGCGCGCCCGGACGTCGACGGTGCCGTCGTCGGGGGTCTCGATCGCCAGGTCCGGGTGGGCGATCGTGTTGTGGAACCAGGCGGGGTGCTTCGGCGCACCGGCCGCGGACGCGGCGAGCAGCCAGACGTCCTCGGAGGGGTGCAGCGCCATCAGCGGAGTCACGCGCTCCTCACCGGAGCGGGCGCCGCGGTGGTGCACCAGCACGAGGCTCCTCCCGAAGCCGCCCGTGGTCACGGTCCCGCCGTTCGCGCGGAACTCCTCGATGATCGTGTCGTTCCAGTCGGCCATGCTCGTCCTCCTCGACGCGGTGCCGGCACTCGAGTGCCGGGGTCAGGCGCGGGCGCCCAGAGCGTCCTCGCGGCTGCTGCTCCCACCCGGCGGCTGTGCGCCCGCGGTGACGGCGGCGGGATCCGCCAGCGCCCGCCGCCAGGGTAGCTCCGCGGCGCCGACGAGTTCCAGCCTCGAGCGCAGGGCGGCCCGCTCGATCCGCACGCCGCGTGCGAGGTCGCTCAGAGCCCGGGCGGAGACGCGGGCGGCGAGGCGCTCGCGGTCGACGGTGAGCAGCGAGCCGAGGAAGCCGCCGAGCACGACCGCGGTGGGGTTGAAGAGGTTGATGTAGGTGGACAGGCCCTCCGAGAGCAGGTCGACCTGGCGGGCGACCTCGCCGAGGACGGCGGGGTCGCGGGAGGTGCCCAGGGCGATGTCGAGCTCGTCCTGGTCGAGGACGCGGGCGCCGAGGACGTCGAGGAGGGAGCGCATCCGGACCTCGGCCTCGAGGCAGCCGCGCCGGCCGCAGCCGCAGAGGCGGCCGTTCGTGGCGACGAGGGTGTGGCCCAGCTCGGCCGCGAACCCCGAGGAGCCCTGGAGCGGGACGCCGCCGATGATGACTCCTCCGCCGATGCCGCCCGCGCCGCCGGTGACGTAGACGACGTCGGCCACGCCGTGCGCGGCTCCGAAGAGGGACTCGCCGATGGCGCCGAGGGTCGCGTCGTTGCCGACGGCGACCGGGAGGTCGAGGGCGCGGCTCAGCTGGGTGGCGAGGTCGACGTCGCGCCAGCCCAGGTGCGGGGCGCGGTGGACGAAGCCGGAGTCGGCCTGGACGAGGCCGGGGACGGCGACGCCCGCGCCGACCAGCGTGCGGAGCGACTCCCGCTCGGAGCGGAAGCCCTCGACGATGCCGGTGACGACGCGGACCACCGTGGCCGGGCTCGCGGGCTTGGGGGTGTCGAAGCGGACGCGGCGGAGCAGCTCGCCGTGCAGCCCGACCAGGCCGACGATGATCGCGTCGGTGTCGAGGTGGACGCCCACGGCCGCGAACCGGTCGCCGGGGACGACGGTGGCGCTGGGGCGGCCGATGCGGCCGTCGGGCGCGGTGGTCTCCTCCGCCACCCAGCCGAGCTCGCTCAGCTCGCCGACGAGGTTCGCGACGGCGGAGCGGTTCAGCCCGGTGAGGCGGCCGAGCTCGGCGCGGCTGGTGGGACCGGAGCGGTGCACCAGGGTCGCGAGGCTCGCGAGGTTCGTGCGGCGCAGCAGCGCGTTGCTGGAGGCTCCGACTGCTCCTGCCATGATCGCCTGCCTGTCGCTGGACCCCGACGGGTCTCGGATGCACTCGGGCGCGGCTCCCCCGAGGAGAAGCCGCGCCCGAGAACTGTAGAAGAGAAGGACGAGGAGCGCCGCTGGGCGGCGCCCGGCGTTCGTCTAGCGGCCGCCGGCGCGGCGCTTGTTGAAGATGTCGAACGCCACCGCGAGCAGGAGCACGAAGCCCTTGATCGCCATCTGCCAGGCCGCGTCGACCGAGAGGATGGACAGGCCCATGTTGAGCACGCCCATCACGAGTCCGCCGATGACGGCTCCGACGACGGTGCCCACGCCTCCCTGGACGGCGGCGCCGCCGATGAAGACCGCGGCGATCGCGTCCAGCTCGTAGTTCTGTCCGGCCGAGGCGACCGCACCGCCGGCGCGGGCGGTGCTGACGATGCCCGCGACTCCGGCCAGTGCGCCCATGTTGACGAAGATGAAGAAGTTGACCCACTTCGTCTTGACGCCGGACATCATCGCGGCGAACAGGTTGCCGCCCATCGCGTAGATGTGGCGGCCGAAGACCGTCCGGCCCAGCACGAAGCTGTAGGCGAGGATCAGCACGGCGAGCACGATCAGGATGATCGGGGTTCCGCTGTAGCCGGCGAGCAGCCAGGAGAGGGCCATGATCGCGATGACGGCGATGGCCGACTTCGCGACCAGCGAGCCGATGGGCTCGCGGGGCAGCTCGAGGCGGCGGAGGGTCGCGCGGCTGCGGAGCTGCTGGGCCACGAGGACGACGCAGACGATCAGGCCGAGGACCAGGGTGAGCGCGTCGCGCCCGGCGATGCCGCCGAGGACGCCCGGCAGCCAGCCGGCGCCGATCGCGGTGAACTCGGTGGGGAGGCCGTTGATCGTTCCGCCGGTGAGGAGGACGAGGGTGAAGCCGCGGAAGATCAGCATGCCCGCGAGGGTCACGATGAACGCCGGTATGCCGACGAAGGCGACCCAGAAGCCCTGCCATGCTCCGACGGCGGCGCCGGTGACGAGGGCGACGACGACGGCCGCCCACCAGGGCAGGCCCCAGTTGTTCATCGCGATCGCCGAGATGGCGCCGACCATCGCCACGACCGAGCCGACCGAGAGGTCGATGTGGCCGGCGATGATGACCATCACCATGCCGATCGCGAGGATCAGCACGTAGGCGTTCTGCTGGATCAGGTTGTTGACGTTGCCGGGCAGGAGCAGGCGCCCGCCGGTCAGCACCTGGAAGAGCAGGACGATGATGGCCAGCGCGGCGAGGATGCCGTACTGCCGGAGGTTGATGTTCAGCCGGCGCGAGCGCTTGGGCGGGGTGGAGGGCGTGTTGGCGGGCGTGTCCGCCGGCGCTGTGGTGGTCGTGGCGCTCATCGGGCCTGTTCCTTTCCGGCGGTCATGTAGTGCATGAGGTGCTCCTGGGTGGCGTCGGCGCGATCGATCTCGCCGGTGATCCGTCCCTCGGAGATGGTGTAGATGCGGTCGGCGAGGCCGATCAGCTCGGGCAGCTCGGACGAGATGACGACGACCGCCTTGCCCTGGGCCGCGAGCTCGTTGATGATCCCGTAGATCTCGTACTTGGCTCCCACGTCGATGCCGCGGGTGGGCTCGTCGAGGATCAGCACGTCGGGACCGGAGAAGATCCACTTCGAGAGGACGACCTTCTGCTGGTTGCCGCCGGAGAGCTTCCCCGTGACGGCCGAGACGGTCGGCGCCTTGATGTTCATCTTCGATCGGTACGAGTCGGCGACCTTGTACTCGCGGTGCTTGTCGATCACGCCGAGCCGGGCCAGGCGCGAGAGCGCGGCGGCCGAGACGTTGACGGTGATGTCGCCGATGAGGTTGAGCCCGTAGCGCTTGCGGTCCTCGGTCGCGTAGGCGAGGCCGTTGCGGATCGCCTCGTCGACGGTGCGGGTCTGGATCTCCTTGCCGTCCTTGTAGACGCGGCCGGAGATGCCGGTGCCGTAGCTCCTCCCGAAGATGCTCATCGCGAGCTCGGTGCGTCCGGCACCCATCAGGCCCGCGAAGCCGACGATCTCGCCGGCGCGGACGGTGAAGGAGGCGTCGTCGACGACCACGCGGTTGATGTCGACCGGGTGGTGGACCGTCCAGTTCTCGACGCGCAGCTTCTCCTCGCCGATCTGCGGGTCGCGCGGCGGGAACATGCTGTTGAGGTCGCGGCCGACCATCGCGCGGATGATCCGGCTCTCGGACGCCTCCTCGCCGGCCATCGGGAAGCTCTCGATGGTGCGGCCGTCGCGGATGATCGTGACGGTGTCCGCGATGGCGCGGATCTCCTTCAGCTTGTGGCTGATGATGATGCAGGTGATGCCCTGCTTGCGGAGCTGGTCGATCAGGCCGAGCAGGTGGTCGCTGTCCTCGTCGTTGAGGGCGGCGGTGGGCTCGTCGAGGATGAGGAGCTTCACCTCCTTGGCGAGGGCCTTGGCGATCTCGACGAGCTGCTGCTTGCCGACGCCGAGCTCGAGGATCTTGGTCGCGGGGCTCTCGGCGAGGCCGACGCGGGCGAGCAGCTTGGCCGCCTCCGCGTTGGTCGCGTTCCAGTTGATGACGCCGCGGGTCGACTTCTCGTTGCCGAGGAAGATGTTCTCGGCGATGGAGAGGTAGGGGCTGAGGGCGAGCTCCTGGTGGATGATCACGATGCCGTCGGCCTCGCTGTCGTTGATCGACCGGTACTGCGCCTCCTCGCCCTCGAACTCGATGGTGCCCTCGAAGCTGCCGTACGGGTACACGCCGGAGAGGACTTTCATCAGGGTCGACTTGCCGGCGCCGTTCTCGCCGCAGATGGCGTGGACCTCGCCGGGCTGGACCGAGAGCGAGACGCCGTCGAGGGCGCGGACGCCGCCGCCGAACTCCTTGACGATGTCGCGCATGATGAGGATGGGACTGGCCAACAGGGCCTCACTTCGTTGGGGGGGAGTGGTGTGCGGACGGGGAGGCGGGGGCGGGGAGGATCGCTCCTCCCCGCCCCCGCCCGACGGATCAGAGTCCGACGTCGCCGGCCTTGAGGAAGCCGGAGTCGACGAGGACCGACTGCACGTCGTCCTTCGTGACGACCTGCGGCTCCAGCAGGTAGGACGGGACGACCTTCTCGCCGTTGTCGTAGGTCTCGGTGTCGTTGACCTCGGGCTCCTCGCCCGCGACGATCGACTGCACCATCTGGAAGACGCGGTCGCCGAGGGTGCGGGTGTCCTTCCAGA
Organism: Rathayibacter sp. AY1C1; assembly: GCF_002932105.1. NCBI lineage: Bacteria > Bacillati > Actinomycetota > Actinomycetes > Micrococcales > Microbacteriaceae > Rathayibacter > Rathayibacter sp. AY1C1. Next base: position 125,644 of record NZ_PSWH01000003.1, read on the forward strand.
CCGTCATGGACTGCTCGTCGGCGAGGATCGCCTTGACGTTGGCCTTGTCGGCGTCCTGGCCGGTGATGACCGGGTAGTCGGCGCCGGGGGTGTAGCCGGCCGACTTCAGCGAGGCCTCGATGCCGATGGCCAGGCTGTCGTTGGGGGAGAGCACGACGTCGACCTTCTGGCCGCCGGTGTAGAAGGACGAGAGGCGGTTGTCCATCTCGGACTGCGCCTTGTCGGAGGCCCAGCCCTGGATGCCGATCGAGGCCCAGTCGTCGTCCGACGCGGGCGACTTGCCCGAGGGGACGGTGAGCTTGCCGCTCTCGATGTAGGGCTGCAGGACGTCCCACGCGCCGGAGAAGAAGAACTTCGCGTTGTTGTCGTCGGGGCTGCCGGCGAAGGGCTCGAGGGTGAAGGGACCCGCGGCGTTCTTCAGGTCGAGGGTCGACTCGATGTACTGGCCCTGGAGCTGGCCGACCTTGTAGTTGTCGAAGGTCGCGTAGTAGTCGACGTCCGCGGTGCCGTTGATGAGACGGTCGTAGGCGATGACGGTGGCGTTCTGCTTCTTCGCCTCGGCGAGGACGGGCGCGAGCGCCTCGCCGTCGATCGCGGCGATGACCAGGATCTTGGAGCCGCCGGCGATCTGGTTCTGGATCTGCGAGATCTGCTGATCGGTCTTGTTGTCGGCGTACTGGAGGTCGACGGTGCAGCCGTCGCCCTCGAGCTGCGACTGGAGGCCTTCGCCGTCGTTGATCCAGCGCTCGAGGCTGCGCGTGGGCATCGAGATGCCGACGGTGCAGTCGCCTTCCGCGCCGGCGCCGGCAGCGGCGCCTCCGGAGTTGGCGGGGCTCGCGGAACAGGCCGCGAGGCCGAGGGAGATGATGCCGGCGGCGGCCAGCGTGGTGATGCCGCGGGAGAACTTCATGGAGTGCATTCCTCTCTGAAAGCAGTGTCCGAGGGAGAGGACGACAAGAGGCGTGCACGTGTGGCGCACGTCGTCGTGTCGTCGCCCGGGAGGGCGGGAGAGCCCCGAGGGGCTTTGTCCACGGAGAGAACATATTCCTTCGATCGGGGCGAGTAAAGCGCGGGCGGCGAATTTGTCCAGGCGATGCCGAAATGTGATCTTCGGGACGTCGACCCCCGCCGTTGCTGGGGGAGAACGCTCTCACCGCTCGGCTCCCGCCCGGCTCGCGCTCCTCCGCCGGGCGCCCGCCGCCGTCCGCGTGAGGGAAACGCGAGGACTCCGGGCCGGGCCGTAGGGGAACCGTGAGGACCGCTCCGAGGGGCCCCCGCGAGGTGTTGCATCGCTTCCTGTGCCGCTTCCCGGCAGGCGTCCGGTCCCGGGCGTCGTCCGCTCCCCGGATGGAGTCCTCCGTGCTCGACCTCGCCTACCTCCTCGGCGTGCTCGCCCTCTTCTCGCTCATCGCTCTCGCCGCGAAGGGGGTCGAGCGGCTGGGCGGACCGCCCCCCTCGGCGACCCGCGGGACCCGCGGGAAGGAGGCGGGCCGGTGATCGTCTTCGACGCCCTGGCGGCCGTGCTGGCGCTCGCCGCCGTCGTCTACCTCGTCGCGGCCCTGATCCGACCGGAGCGCTTCTGATGGATCCGCTCCTCGCCGTCCTCCAGGTCGCGACCGTCGGCCTGGCCGTCGCCCTCCTCCACCGCCCCCTCGGCGACCACATGTTCCGCGTCTACACCTCGACGCGCGACCTCGCCCTCGAGCGCGGCGTCTACCGCCTCATCGGCGTCGACTCCGCGGGCGAGCAGAGCTGGCGCGCCTACCTCCGGGCCGTGCTGGCCTTCTCGCTCGTCGGCGTGCTCCTGCTCTACGGGATGCAGCGCCTCCAGGCGGTCCTGCCCGGCTCCCTCGGCCTGCCCGCGGTGCCGGAGGGGCTGGCGTTCAACACCGCCGTCTCGTTCGTCACCAACACCAACTGGCAGTCCTACTCCCCGGAGGCGACCCTCGGCTTCGCGGTGCAGCTCGGCGGCCTCGCCGTGCAGAACTTCGTCTCGGCGGCCGTGGGCCTGGCCGTGGCGGTGGCGCTGATCCGCGGATTCGCGCGCCGCTCCTCCGGAACGCTCGGCAACTTCTGGGTCGACCTCGTGCGCGGCACGCTGCGCCTCCTGCTGCCCCTCGCGGTGGTGGCGGCGGTCGTGATGATCGCGGGCGGCGTGATCCAGAACCTGAACGGCCCGCTGACGGTGACCACGCTCACCGGCGGCGAGCAGAGCATCCCGGGCGGCGCGGTGGCCTCGCAGGAGGCGATCAAGCTGCTCGGCACCAACGGCGGCGGCTACTTCAACGCCAACTCCGCGCACCCGTTCGAGAACCCCTCGGCGTGGGTGTCGCTGCTGCAGATCGTGCTGATCCTCGCGATCCCGTTCTCGCTGCCGCGCACCTTCGGCCGGATGGTCGGCGACGTGCGGCAGGGCCGCGCGATCCTCGCGGCGATGGCGACGATCTTCGTCGTGTCGCTCGCGGCCCTCACCGCGCTGGAGGCGGCGGGCGGCGGATCCGCGGCACAGGCCGCCGGAGCTGCGATGGAGGGCAAGGAGACGCGCTTCGGCATCGCCGGCTCCGCCCTCTACGCGACCGCCTCGACGCTCACCTCGACCGGCGCCGTCAACGCGATGCACGACTCCTTCACCGCGCTCGGCGGCATGCTGCCGATGCTCAACATGATGCTCGGCGAGGTCGCCCCCGGCGGCGTCGGCTCGGGCCTCTACGGGATGCTCGTGCTCGCGGTGCTGGCCGTGTTCGTCGGCGGGCTGCTGGTCGGCCGGACGCCCGAGTACCTGGGAAAGAAGCTCGGCCCGCGCGAGATCAAGCTCGCGAGCCTCTACATCCTCGTGACGCCGACGCTCGTGCTGGCCGGCACGGCCCTGAGCTTCGCGATCCCGGCGGTGCGGGAGGACGTGGAGAGCACGTCGATCCTGAACCCCGGGCTGCACGGGCTCTCGGAGGTGCTCTACGCCTTCACCTCCGCGTCCAACAACAACGGCTCGGCGTTCGCGGGGCTGACGGCGAACACGCCCTGGCTCAACACGGCGCTCGGCGTCGCGATGCTCCTCGGCCGCTTCCTCCCGATCCTGCTGGTGCTCGCCCTGGCCGGCTCGCTCGCGGCGCAGTCGCCGGTGCCCTCCAGCGCCGGCACGCTGCCCACCCACCGGCCGCAGTTCGTCGGCCTCCTCGTGGGCGTCACGGTCGTCGTGACCGCGCTCACCTACTTCCCCGTACTCGCGCTGGGCCCCCTGGCGGAAGGACTGCGACTCCGATGACCACTGCACTCACCGAGGCCCCCGCGGAACCCGCGCGCCCCACCCGCGCCGCCCTCGGGCCGCGCCAGCTCGCCTCCGCCCTCCCCGGAGCGCTGCGCAAGCTCGATCCGCGCCTGATGTGGCGCAACCCCGTGATGTTCATCGTCGAGGTCGGCGCCGCGCTGACCACGGTGCTGGCGATCGCCGAGCCGTTCCTCGGCGGGCCGGAGGAGTCGGGCGGATCGACGGTGCCCGGCACCTTCACGGCCGGCATCGCGATCTGGCTCTGGCTCACCGTGGTGTTCGCGAACCTCGCGGAGTCGGTGGCCGAGGGCCGCGGCAAGGCGCAGGCCGAGAGCCTGCGCGCCACCCGCACCAGCACTCCGGCCCGGCGCGTGACGGACTACGACCCCGCGGACCCCTCCGCCCTGTCGGCCCGCCTGGTCGAGGTCTCCTCGGCCGAGCTGCAGCTGGGCGACGTGGTCGTGGCGGAGGCGGGCGACCTCGTCCCCGGCGACGGCGACATCGTCTGGGGCATCGCCTCCATCGACGAGTCGGCGATCACGGGCGAGTCGGCGCCGGTCGTCCGCGAGAGCGGGGGCGACCGCAGCGCGGTGACGGGCGGCACGCGAGTGCTCTCGGACCGGATCGTGGTGCGCATCACCTCGCGGCCGGGCGAGACCTTCGTCGACCGGATGATCGGCCTGGTCGAGGGCGCGTCGCGGCAGAAGACGCCGAACGAGATCGCGCTCGACATCCTCCTGGCGAGCCTCTCGATCGTGTTCGTCGTGGTCGTGCTGACCCTGAACCCGATCGCCTCGTTCGCAGGAGCCTCCGTGAGCGTCCCGGTGCTGGTCGCCCTGCTCGTCTGCCTCATCCCGACCACCATCGGCGCCCTCCTCTCGGCCATCGGCATCGCCGGCATGGACCGGCTCGTGCAGCGCAACGTGCTCGCGATGTCCGGCCGGGCGGTGGAGGCGGCGGGCGACGTCACGACGCTCCTGCTCGACAAGACGGGGACCATCACCTACGGCAACCGCCGCGCGGTGGCGTTCCTCCCGCTCGACGGAGTGGCGCAGGCCGCCCTCGTCGACGCGGCCGCCTCCTCCTCGCTCAGCGACCCGACACCCGAGGGGAAGTCGATCGTCGACCTCGCGGGCGACTCGGGCCGTCCCGCCGTCGAGCCCGCTCAGGCCGCCGTGGTGCCGTTCACCGCGCAGACCCGGATGAGCGGGCTCGACCTCCCCGACGGCTCCTCCATCCGCAAGGGCGCCGGCTCGGCCGTGCGCGCCTGGGTGGAGGAGGAGGGGCCGCTGCCGTCTGCGGTCGCGGCGCGCCTCACGGTGCTCGTCGACGGTGTCTCGGAGAGCGGCGGCACGCCCCTGGTCGTCGCGGTGAAGGACGCCCACGGCGCCCGCCTGCTCGGCGTCGTGCACCTGAAGGACGTGGTGAAGGACGGGCTCGCCGAGCGCTTCTCGGAGCTGCGCGCGATGGGCATCCGCACCGTGATGATCACGGGCGACAACCCGCTGACCGCGAAGGCGATCGCGGCGGAGGCGGGAGTCGACGACTACCTCGCCGAGGCGACCCCCGAGGACAAGCTCGCCCTGATCCGGCGCGAGCAGAAGGGCGGCGCGCTGGTCGCGATGACCGGCGACGGCACCAACGACGCCCCGGCCCTCGCGCAGGCCGACGTGGGCGTGGCGATGAACACCGGCACCTCGGCGGCGAAGGAGGCGGGCAACATGGTCGACCTCGACTCCGACCCCACCAAGCTCATCGACATCGTGCGGATCGGCAAGCAGCTGCTGATCACCCGCGGCGCGCTCACCACGTTCTCGATCGCGAACGACGTGGCGAAGTACTTCGCGATCATCCCGGCGATGTTCGCGGGGGTCTTCCCCGGGCTCGCGGTGCTGAACGTGATGCAGCTGCACTCGCCGGCCTCGGCGATCCTCTCGGCGATCGTGTTCAACGCGCTGGTGATCGTCGTGCTGATCCCGCTCGCGCTGCGGGGAGTGGCGTACCGCCCGGTCGCCGCCTCGCGCATCCTCAGCCGCAACCTCCTGGTCTACGGGCTGGGCGGAGTGATCGCTCCGTTCCTCGGGATCAAGCTCGTCGACCTGATCGTCGCTGCGATCCCCGGCTTCTGACCCGCCCGTCCCGACCACCGAAGACAGAGAGAAGAGACCATGTTCCGTCCCTACGGTGTCGCGCTGCGCGCGATGATCGTGCTCACCGTGCTGCTGGGAGCGGCGTACCCGCTCGCGGTGCTCGGGATCGGGCAGCTCGCCCTGCCCGCCCAGGCGAACGGCTCGCTGCTGCGCCAGGACGGCGCGGTGATCGGCTCGTCGCTGATCGGCCAGTCGTTCACGGACGCCGAGGGAGCGCCCCTGCCGGAGTGGTTCCAGTCGCGTCCCTCCGCCGCGGGCTACGACGCCGCGGCCTCGACCGGCAGCAACCTCGGCCCCGAGAACGCCGACCTGGTCGCGTCCGTCGAGGAGCGCCGGGCCGCGATCGCGGCCTTCGAGGGCGTCGACCCGGCCGCGGTGCCGGCCGATGCGTTGACCGCCTCCGCCTCGGGGCTCGACGCCGCGATCAGCCCCGCCTACGCGCAGCTGCAGGCGCCCCGCGTCGCCGCCGCCCGCGGGCTCGACGTGAGCGCCGTGCGCGCGCTGGTCGAGGAGCACACCGCCGGCCGCGAGCTCGGGTACCTCGGCGAGCCGACGGTGGACGTGCTCGAGCTCAACGCCGCTCTCGCGCGGCTGTGACCGCTCCGGTGGCGCCTCCGGCTCGTAGAATCGCGATCGGCTCGTCGCGACCGTCCGATCGAGCGGATCGACGCCGGTCCCGCGAGCCCGGGGCGCCCCGGAGCCGCGAGCACGAGGGGAGGCCGCGAGCATGACGAAGGGCCGCCTGCGCGTGCTCCTCGGAGCCGCGCCCGGAGTGGGCAAGACCTACACGATGCTCGAGGAGGGCCGCCGGCTCGCCGCCGAGGGCCGCGACGTCGTGGTGGCCGTGGTCGAGACGCACGGCCGCTCCGCCACCGCCGCGATGGTCGAGGGGCTGGAGGTCGTGCCGAGGAGGGCCGTCGAGCACCGCGGTGTGCTGCTCGACGAGATGGACCTCGACGCGGTGCTCGCCCGCCGGCCCGACGTCGCGCTGGTCGACGAGCTCGCGCACACCAACGCCCCCGGCTCCCGGCACGAGAAGCGCTGGGAGGACGTCAGGACGCTCCTCGACGCCGGCATCACCGTCTTCTCGACCGTGAACATCCAGCACATCGAGTCGCTCAACGACGTGGTGCACGCGATCACCGGAGCGCCGCAGCGCGAGACGATCCCGGACGCGGTCCTCCGCGCCGCCGATCAGATCGAGGTCGTCGACCTGGCGCCCCAGGCGCTGCGCGACCGCCTCGCCGACGGCCGGGTCTACCCGCCCGAGCGCATCGACGCGGCGCTGTCCAACTACTTCCGGCTCGGCAACCTGACCGCCCTGCGCGAGCTCGCGCTGCTCTGGCTCGCCGACGAGGTCGACAGCGCGCTCCGCGACTACCGCGTCGAGCACGGCATCGACAGCACCTGGGAGGCGCGCGAGCGCGTGGTCGTGACCCTCACCGGCGGGCCGGAGGGGGAGACCCTGCTGCGGCGCGGCGCGCGGATCGCGGCCCGCGCCTCCGGGGGCGACCTGCTCGCCGTGCACGTGGTGACCCCCGACGGCCTCCGCACCCCGCGCCCGCACGTGCTCGAGGCGCAGCGGGTGCTGGTCGAGAAGCTCGGCGGCAGCTACCACCAGGTGGTCGGCGAGGACGTGCCGCGGACGCTGGTCGAGTTCGCCCGCTCGGTCAACGCGACGCAGCTGGTGATCGGCGTGAGCAGGCGGAGCCGCCTCGCCTCGGCGCTGACGCCCGGCACCGCGTCGACGGTGATCCGCGAGTCCGGCAACATCGACGTGCACATCGTCAGCCACTCCGCCGCCGGGCGCACCGCGGTGCTGCCGAGGCTCGACGGCGCCCTGACGCTGCGGCGCCGCCTCCTGGGACTGGCACTCGCCCTCGTGGGCGGCCCGCTGGTGACCTGGCTGCTCTCGAGCCTCCGCAGCGACGAGTCGATCACGAGCGACGTGCTCTCGTACCAGCTGCTGGTGGTGGTGGTCGCGCTGGTCGGCGGGCTCTGGCCGGCCCTCTTCGCGGCCGTGCTCTCGGGGCTGACCCTCGACTTCTTCTTCGTCGATCCGCTCTACACGATCACCGTCGACGAGCCTCTGCACGCGCTGGCGCTGGTGCTCTACGTGCTCAACGCGGCGCTCGTCAGCGCCGTGGTCGATCGCGCGGCCCGGCGGGCGCGGGCCGCCAAGCGGTCGGGGGCGGAGTCGGAGCTGCTGGCGACGATCGCGGGCGGCGTGATCCGCGGGCAGGGGGCGCTGCAGGCGATCCTCGAGCGCTCGCGCGAGGCGTTCGGGCTGACCGGCGTGCGGCTGCTGCGCGGCGGCGAGCTCGTCGCGGCCGACGGCGAGCCGCAGCCGGAGGGCGATCCCGCGCGGATCGCGGTGGGCGAGCGCGCCGTGCTCGAGCTGCACGGCCGCGAGCTGGAGGGGAGCGAGCGACGGCTGCTCCAGGTCGTCGCCGCCCAGCTGGACTCGGTGCTCGAGAACGCGGCCCTCAGCGAGACGGCCAGCTCCCTCGCTCCGCTGGCCGAGACCGACCGGGTGCGCAGCGCCCTGCTCTCGGCCGTCAGCCACGACCTGCGCCGGCCCCTCGCCGCGGCCACCGCGGCCGTCAGCGGACTGCGCTCGCCCGAGGTGGTCTGGAGCGAGCGCGACCGGGAGGAGCTGCTCGCCACCGCCGACGAGAGCCTCACCGTGCTGGCCGCGCTGGTCACCGACCTGCTCGACGTGACGCGGCTGGAGGCGGGGGCGCTCGCCGTGGCGCTCGCTCCGCTCGACGCCGCCGACGTGGTGCTCCCCGCGCTCGACGAGCTCGGGCTCGGTCCCGGCGAGGTCGACCTCGACCTCGATCCGGAGGGCCCGGCGCTGCTCGCCGACGCGGTTCTGCTGCAGCGCGTCGTGGTCAACCTGCTCGCGAACGCCGTCCGCTACGCGCCGTCCGGCACCCGGGTGCGCGTGGCCGCCAGCGCCTTCGGCGGGAGCGCGCAGCTGCGGATCGTCGACCACGGCCCCGGGGTGCCCGAGGAGCGGCGCGCCGAGATCTTCGTGCCGTTCCAGCGGCTCGGCGACGACGACAACCTCACGGGCCTGGGCCTCGGCCTCGCGCTCTCCAAGGGGTTCACGGAGGGGATGGGCGGCACGCTCGAGACGGAGGACACTCCGGGGGGCGGGCTGACGATGGTGGTGACGCTGCCGCTGGCGAAGGAGACTGCTGCCGCTGCTCCTGCGGCTCACGTCGCTCCTGCCGTCCCGCACGACGGCGGGTCGGGCGCCGCCCCGCACGAGGACTCCGGAGGAGCCGCATGAAGATCCTGATCGCCGACGACGACCCGCAGATCCTGCGCGCCCTGCGCATCACCCTCACCGCCCGCGGATACGACGTGGTGACGGCCGGCGACGGCACGGAGGCGATCAACCGCGCGGTGGACGAGCATCCGGACCTCTACATGATCGACCTCGGCATGCCCCGGCTCGACGGGGTGGAGGTCATCCACGGACTGCGCGGCTGGACGAGCGCGCCGATCCTGGTGGTGTCGGGGCGGACGGGCGCGGCCGACAAGGTGGGCGCGCTCGACGCCGGCGCGGACGACTACGTCACCAAGCCGTTCTCGATGGACGAGGTGCTCGCGCGCATCCGGGCCCTCTCGCGGCGGGTGCAGCCGGCCGACGGCGAGCCGCTGGTCGTGATCGGCGAGGTGACCGTGGACCTGGTGGCCAAGAGCGCGACGCGGGACGGCGTCTCCGTGCGGCTGACTCCGACGGAGTGGCAGGTGCTCGAGATCCTCATCCGCAACGCCGGCAAGCTGGTCACCCGTCGCTCGCTGCTGGCCGAGATCTGGGGCCCCGCGCACGTCACCGACACCGGCTACCTGCGCCTCTACCTCGCGCAGCTGCGCAAGAAGCTCGAGCCCGACCCCGCGCATCCGCGCCACCTGCTGACCGAGGCGGGCATGGGCTACCGCTTCGTGCCCTGACCGGCCTCTGCTCAGCGGGGGAACCCCGGACCGTCGAGGGGGCCCGCTGGCCGTGGCTCCCTCGACGGGCCGGGATCGCCTCGGCGGAGGGGGGCAGGTCACCAGTCGTGGACGGTGCCGTCGGCGAGTCGGTTGAAGGGCAGGTACGCGCGCACGTAGGGGTACTTCCCGGCGGCGTCGACGTCGAGCTCCACGCCCAGACCGGGGGCGTCGCCCGGGTGCAGCCGTCCCTCGCTCCAGGTGAACGACTGCTGGAAGACGCTGTCGGTCCGCTCGCCGTGCTTCATGTACTCCTGGATCCCGAAGTTGTGGATCGCCAGGCCCAGGTGCATCGCGGCCGCCATGCCCACCGGGGAGACGTCGGTGGGTCCGTGCATCCCGGACTTGATCTGGTACTGCGCGGCGTGGTCGAGGATCCTCCGGAGGTGGGAGACGCCTCCGGTGTGCGTGACCGCGCTGCGGATGTAGTCGATCAGCTGCTCGCGGATCAGGAGCTGGTAGTCCCAGACGGTGTTGAAGACCTCGCCGATCGCCAGGGGCGTCGTGGTGTGCTGCCGGACGAGGCGGAGGGCCTCCTGGTTCTCGGCGGGCGTGCAGTCCTCGAGCCAGAAGAGGTCGTACGGCTCGAGGGACTTGCCGAGGGCCGCGGCCTGGATCGGCGTCATCCGGTGGTGGCCGTCGTGGAGGAGGGGGAGCCCCGGTCCGAACTCGTTGCGGACGGCCTCGAAGACGCGGGGGACGTGGCGCAGGTAGGCGCGGGTGTCCCAGTCCTCCTCGGTCGGCAGGCCGCCGCGCTGCGCCGGCTCGTGGTCGTAGCGCACACCGGCGTTGCCCTCGAGGACGGCGTTGGAGGCGATGCCGTAGATCGAGGTCAGTCCCGGCACCGCGGTCTGCACGCGGATCGCGCGGTACCCCTGCTCCTGGTGCTCGCGGATGCTGTCGAACAGCTCCGCGTCCGTCCGCCCGGACGCGTGGCCGTAGGCGAGCAGGCCGGTGCGGGACGCGCCTCCGAGCAGCTGGTAGAGCGGCATGCCCGCGGCCTTGCCCTTGATGTCCCAGAGGGCGGTGTCGACCGCCGCGATCGCCGCCATCGTGACCGGCCCGCGGCGCCAGTAGGACGACCGGTAGAGGAACTGCCAGGTGTCCTCGATGCGCGAGGCGTCGCGGCCGAGGAGCAGCGGCACGACGTGGTCGGCGAGATAGGAGACCACGGCGAGCTCGCGGCCGTTGAGGGTCGCGTCGCCGAGGCCGGTCAGCCCGTCGTCGGTCGTGAGCTTGAGGGTGACGAAGTTGCGGTCGGGACTGGTGACGACGACCTCGGCCTTGTCGATCTTCATGGGGTGCCTTTCGTGGTGGGGGATCGGGTCAGGGGTTCCGGCCGGGAGCGCGGTCCATCGAGAACGCGGCGGTCGAGAGGCCGGGCGCCACGGGCGCGGCCTGTCCCGTGCTCTCGCGGCGCTCGGCTATCTCGGCGACGATCTGCGCGTGCCGGCGGTCGGTCAGCGGGTAGAACGCCATGATCAGCACCGCGAGCAGGGCCGCGACGGCCGGGATGAGGCCGGCGGCGGCGCGGATGCCCCACTCGGCGTGCTCGCTCTGCTCTGCGGCCCCGGCCACGTAGCCGCCCCAGGCCAGCGCGTACGCGGCGAGGGCGCCTCCGACCGCCTGGCCGGTCTTGCGGGTGAAGGAGAACAGGGCGTAGATCGTGCCCTCGGAGCGGATGCCGGTCTTCCACTCCCCGTACTCGACGGTGTCCGCCTCGATCGCCCAGACGAGCATGTTGACGAGCTGGATGCCGACGTAGGCGAGGACCAGTCCGCCGAAGCCGACCGCCACCGCGTCGCCCGGGGCGAGGAAGACGACCGTTCCGCCGCTGATCAGGACCCCGACTCCGGCCATATAGGCGTTGCGCTTGCCGAACCGCCGCACGATCGTCGGGACGAGGGCGGCCAGGCCGAAGGTCAGGGCGAGCTGGATCAGCGACATCGCGGCGTAGAGCTGGACCGATCCGAGCACGTCGCGCAGGTAGTAGAGCTGCACGGTCTGGAGCGCGAGCGTCCCGGTGAGGAACAGGAACGAGCTGAGGCAGAGGAAGAGCAGCGGCCGGTTGGAGCGGAGGGTCGTCATGCTCTGACGGAACGTGACGTGCGCGACGTCGCGCTGGACGCGCTCCTTCGCGGTCAGGATCGTGAAGAGGTAGAGCGCGGAGCCGACGACGACGAAGCTCAGCGTGACGATCGAGAAGAGCGACTGCAGATCGGCGCCGGGGACGACCAGCGGGGCCATGAAGGTGCCGAGCCCGGCCCCCACGATCGCGCCGCCGATGGCGCGGGCGCTGGCGAGCTTCGCGCGCTCGGTGCCGACCTGCGTCATCGCTCCGGCGAGTGAGCCGTAGGGGATGTTGACGAGGCTGTAGGCGAGGCCGAGCGCGGCATAGCTCAGGTAGGCGTAGAGCAGGGTTCCGCTCTCGCCGATCTGCGGGACGGAGAAGGTCGCGGCCGAGAGCAGCAGGAGCGGAACCGACCCGAACATCAGGAAGGGCCGGAACTTGCCGAAGCGCCTGCTGTAGGTGCGGTCCACGACCCGGCCGGCGAAGACGTCGGCGAACGCGTCGAAGATCCGCACGACGAGCAGCAGCGTGCCCGCCGCGGCCGCGGAGATCCCGGCGACGTCGGTGTAGTAGACGAGCAGGAACATCGTGGCGGTGGTGAAGGCGAGGTTGTTCGCCGTGTCGCCGGCGCCGTAGCCCACGATGCTCAGCTTGGAGAGCTTCTCAGCGGCGGGCGCTCCGGGCGCGGTGGTGCGGGGGGTCATGCGGGCTCCTTTATCCGGGCGCGGACCCGTCGGGGATCCGCGCCGCATCGAGACGGTGCGAAGGTGGCAATCGGTTGCCGACGGTGCCGGAAGGCACCGCGCGGAGAGGCGGGGTGGAGGTCTAGGCCGCCTGAGCGGCGACCGCGGCGACGAGGGCCGGGTCGTCGACGAGGCGCGGGTCGACGAGCCGCAGCAGCGCCTCGAGGGGCCGGGCGGAGCCGAGGGCGCGGTCGAGGGCGGGGCGCTGCGCGTCGGGCAGGCGGTCGCCCTGGAGCAGCAGTGCGATCCAGTCGGCGACGGCACGGAGGGAGGCGGCTCCGCCGTGTCCGCCCGCGCGCTCGGCGAGGAGCACGGGCACGATCCGGATGCGGAGCTTGGCGGTCGCGTCGGCGCCGATCTGCTCGAGCCGGTGCTCGATCCGGGGGTTGCCGAAGCGCTCGAGGAGGGCGGCGCAGTAGGCGTCCGCGTCGAGACCGGCGGGGAGGCCGGCCGCCGCCTCCGCCCAGAACGCCTCGACGGCGCTCCGGCAGGCGGGGTCGGCGATCGCCTCCGCGACGGTGGCGAGGCCCCGCCGGCGGCCGGTGGCGGCGAGGAGCGTGTGCGCGCCGTTGAGGAGTCGCAGCTTGCGCCGCTCGAAGGGCTCGATGTCGTCCACGAAGCGGGCTCCGGCGCGCTCCCAGGCGGGTCGGCCGGCGGGGAACCCGCCGCAGAGGACCCAGTCGCGGAAAGGCTCGGTCACGACGGACGCGGCGTCGCTGATGCCGGTGAGCTCGGCCGCCGCCTCCCGGTCCGCCGCCGTGGTCGCCGGGGTGATCCGGTCGACGGAGGTCGACACGAACGAGACGGTGCGGTCGATCCAGTCGGCGAGCGACGGGTCGAGCCGCTCGGCGAGCAGGAGCAGTCCACGGCGCACGAGAGGGCCGTTGCCGGAGAGGTTGTCGCAGGGGACGACGGCGAGCGGGCCGGAGCCCGCGTCGCGCCGGGCCGCGAGGCCGAGGAGGAGGCGGCCGAGTGCGGTCGCCGGCGCTCCTCCCGATCGGAGGGCGTCGAGGTCGCTCCGGACGGCGGGGCCGTCCAGGTCGGGGCCGCCGTCCGCGGCGAGACGGTACCCGGCCTCCGTGATCGTCAGCGTGACGATCGCCGTCGCCGGAGCCGCGACGAGCTCGACGAGACGCGCGACGTCCGCGCCGTCGACCGCCTCGACGATGCTGCCCACGACCGTCGCCGAGTCGCCCTCCGGTCCGCGCTCGATCAGCGTGAACAGGCCGTCCTGCGCGGCGAGCTCCTCGGCCGCGCGGGGGCTCCGGCCGGTGAATGCGGCGATGCCCCACTCGTGGTCGTCGTCGACGGCGTGCGTGTACCAGGCCTGATGCGCTCGGTGGAAGGCGCCGAGGCCGAGGTGGACGATGCGGACGGGAGCCGCCGGCAGGCCCGTCGATGCGCGATCGAGACCGCCTCCTCCGCCGTGCCCGCTCACAGCTTGAAGACCTTCCGCGGCTGGGAGTCGACGAGGTCCAGGATGACGGCGCTCGCCGTCTCGGAGTCGATCCGCCCCTCGGCGACCAGGCGCGCGAGGAACGCGGCGTCCAGCCTCCGAGCCATGTCGTGACGGGCCGGGATGGAGAGGAACGCGCGGGTGTCGTCGATGAAGCCGGAGCTCCGCGAGAAGCCGGCGGTCTCCGTCACGGCGGCGCGGAAGCGCAGCACCGCGTCGGGCGCGTCGAGGAACCACCACGGCGCTCCGAGGAACACCGACGGGTAGTAGCCGGCGAGGGGAGCGAGCTCGCGCGAGTGGGTGCTCTCGTCGATCCCGAAGAGGACGAGGTGGAAGCCCGGTGCGTTGCCGAGCTCCTGCAGCAGCGGGCGGAGGGGCTCGGCGAACCGGGTCGCGACGGGGATGTCGTGGCCGGTGTCGGGACCGAAGCGCTCGAAGGTCGGCCGATCGTGGTTGCGCAGCACGCCGGCGTGGACGGTCATCACCAGGCCGTCGTCGACGCTCATGCGGGCGGACTGCAGCAGCAGGTGGGCGGCGAGGACGCGGCTGCCCTCGGCGTCGATCGTGCCGGCGCGGGCGCGGGCGAAGAGGGACTGCGCCTCGGCGGGGTCGAGGTCGACGGTCAGCGGCTCCAGCACTCCGTGGTCGGCGGAGACGGCGCCGTGGTCGAGGAAGTGCCGGCGCCGGGCGCGGAGGGCCTCGAGGAATCCGGGGAAGCTGGACTCCTTCGTTCCGGTGGCGGCGGCCAGGGCGGCGACGCGCTCGGGCCAGCCGGGGGCGGAGGGATCGAGGTAGGCGTCGGGGCGGAAGGTCGGCAGCACGCGGCCCGGGAACGCCGGATCCTCCGCCAGAGCCCGATGGACGGCCAGGTCGTCCAGCGGATCGTCGGTCGTCGCCAGCACCTCGATCCCGAACCGCTCGAAGAGCGCCCGCGGGCGGAAGGCGGCGGACGACAGCCGGGCCCCGATCGCCGCGAAGAGGGCGTCGGCGGTGGAGGCGTCGGGCTGCTCGGTGATGCCGAACTGCTCGGCGAGGATCGACTGGAGCCAGTAGCCCGAGGCGGTTCCCGCGAAGATCCGCCAGTGCGCGCAGAACGTGCGCCACACCTCCTCCGGGCCGGCGAGGCGCTCGCCTCCGGGGATGCCGAGATCGCCGAGGTCGATCCCGGCGGAGTGGAGCAGCCGGGTGACGTAGTGGTCGTGCCGGAGGAAGAGCTCGGACGCGTCGGCGAAGGGGCGGTCCTCGAGCAGGAGGCGCGGATCCACGTGCCCGTGCGGGGAGAGGATCGGCAGGTTGGCGACGCTCGCGTGGAGATCGCGGGCGATCGCCCGGGTCGTCGGGTCGATCGGCAGGAGTCGGTCGGGATCGTTCAGCAGCTTCGTCGGCACGGGGCCATCCAAGTATGGGTGCCGAGGAGTGTCAACCGATTGCCAAGACTGTCGCACCGGTTGGCGCGCCGGAGCGCGGACCGGGGTCAGGAGTCGCGGCGGGGTCCCGTCGAGGCGCGCGGGACGAACTCCGTCGGCAGGTCGTCGGCCCGCTCCGGAGCCTCCTCGTCGCCGAGCACCCGGCGGACCGCCCGCTCGCCCATCCGGCCCAGCGGTGCGCTGATGGTCGACAGCGGCGGCGAGGTGAAGTCGCTGCCGAAGATGTCGTCGAAGCCGATGATGCTGAGCTGCTCCGGGATCGCGACGCCCGACTCCTGAGCCGCGCGCATCAGTCCGATGGCGACCAGGTCGTTGTAGGCGATCACCGCGCCGACGCCGGAGGCGGTCACCCTCGCGAGCGCGCTCCTCCCGCCCTCGAGGGTCGAGACGCCCGGCCCGATCTCGACGACCGTCATGCCCCGCTGCGGAGCGCGGTCGAGGAGGAGCTCCCATCGCGCGGCGCTCATCCACGAGTCGGGCGGACCGGCGATGAAGGCGAGGGAGCGGTGGCCGAGGGCCGCGAGGTGGTCGAGCGCGGCGTCGATCCCGGGGGCGAGATCGGGCACGATCCCCGCGACGCCGGGGACCACGCGGTTGAGGACGACGACCGGGATGCGCCCGGCCAGCGCGATGATCTCCTCGTCGCTGAGGCGGGTGCTGACGAGGACGAGCCCGTCGGTGGAGGCGGCGATGCGGTCGGCCGCCTCGGCCTCGCGCTCCCCGGACTCCTGCGACTCGGCGAGGATCATCGTGAAGCCGCGGAGCGACGCCGCCCGCTCCGCTCCGCGCACGGCGGGGAAGAAGGCCGGGTTGGTGATGTCGGCCACCAGCAGCCCGAGGGTCGAGGTGCGGCCCGTCGGCAGCGCGCGCGCCATCGGGTTGAGCCGGTAGCCCAGCTCCTTCGCGGCGGCGCGGATCCGCTGCTCGGTCGCGGCGTTCAGCCGTCCGGGCGTGCTCAGCCCGCGGGAGACGGTGGAGGGGGCGACGCCGGCGAGTCGGGCGACGTCGTAGATCGTCGTCGCGGAGCGGCCGCGGCGTCTCCCGGCGGAGGGGCCGGTGGGCGCGTCTTCGCTGGGCACGATCGCGGTCTTCTCTCGAGGGGCACGGCGGCGGACGGGGCGCCGTCCGCCGCCCATGCTGCCACAGGGCCGAGAAGCCCGCCCGGCCCGTCGCTCGCGTCCGGGTCGCGCCGGATCGGGGAGCCCGCGCTCCGGGAGGCCGCCGTCGCCGGCCGGCCGCCCACCGCTCCGGTCCTGTCCAGCGCGGCTCCGCCCCGTCAGCTCCGCTCCGGGAAGGCCCCCTCCTCGCGGATGCGCTCGTTGAGCGCCGCCAGGAACAGGCCCTCGTCGAGGTCGAGCGGTACCTCGCGTCCCGTCCAGCTCGAGTAGTGGATGGCGTTGGCGAGCCGGACCCCGAGGATCCCCTCCGCCCCGGGTGCGAGCAGCGGCGTGCCGTGCAGGATGCTGTCCGCGAAGTCCTGCAGGACGGCCGTGTGCTGCTCGCCCCAGACCGACGCCGACTCGATCCGCTCCGTCGTGGAGAGGCCCGCGGTGTCGTAGCGACCGCTGAGCAGGAGGCCCACGTCCTCGGCGCTGAGGGCGGCGCTGACCTCGCGCTCGGGGGCTTTCAGCCGGGTGATCGTCGCGACCCGGGAGTCGTCGACGACGATCCGGCCGCGGTCGCCGATGATCTCGAGGCGGTCGGTGCCGATCGGGTCGTGCGTCGTGGTGACCAGCACACCGGTCGTGCCCCCGCCGAAGTCGGCGAGCACCGTCACCTCGTCCTCCACCGCGATGTCGCGGCACCGCCCGTAGCCGGCCTTGGCGACCACCGACTCCGGCACTCCGCACAGCCACTGCCACAGGTCGAGCTGGTGGGGCGCCTGGTTGACCAGGACGCCTCCGCCCTCGCCTCCCCAGGTCGCGCGCCACGCGCTCTGGTCGAAGTAGGCCTGCGGCCGCCACCAGGTCGTGATGATCCAGTTCGAGCGCAGGATCCGGCCGATCCCGCCCTCGTCGACGACCTCCTTGAGCCGGCGGTAGAGCGGGTTCGCCCGCTGGTTGAACATGATCGCGAAGCGCTGACCGGGACGGGCGGCGGCGGCCTCGTTCAGCTCCGCGACCTGCGCGGCGTAGACGCCCGCCGGCTTGTCGACCAGCACGTGCAGCCCGTGCTCGAGAGCGTCGATGCCGATCCCGGGGTGGAGGTAGTGCGGAGTGCAGACGACGACGGCGTCGACCTCCCCGCTCGCGAGGAGGGAGCGGTGGTCGGCGTGGAAGGACGCTCCGGGTGCGAGCGCGGCGGCCGCCGCCTCCCGGGCGGGGTCGACGTCGGCGACGGCGGTGACGACGAGGTCGCGCACTCTGCCGTCGGCGAGGAAGCGGGCGTAGGAGGAGCCCTGGGCGCCGAATCCGATGATGCCGAGGCGGACGGTGGTCATGGGAGGAGTCCTTCGTTCGGGGTGGAGTGGGGGATCCGCGCGGGCGCGCTCGGGGCGTAGGCGGCCTGGACGATCGCGAGCGACCTCGCCGCCTCGCGGGGCGAGATCCAGAAGGGCTCGTCCTCGCCGAGGCGGGCGTAGAAGTCGTGCACGAGCACCTCGTGCGAGGCGCCCCAGTACGAGCGCCCGCCGGATCGGCGCTCCGTGTCCGGGACGACCTCGACGGATCCGTCGTCGCGCCGCACGGTGAGGGCACCGCGCAACGAGACGGTGGCGCGCTCGGTGCGCAGGCGGAGCTCGACCGGCTCGTCCCACGCGTTCGCCACGGTCGCGTAGAGGACGCTGCGCGCGCCGGAGGCGTGGGTGAGCACCAGGTCGGCGGTGTCCTCGACCTCGATCGGAAGCAGGCGCGTGGAGGCGGAGCCGCTCACCGCGACCACCTCGCCGAGGAGCCACTGCAGGAGGTCGACGGTGTGGATCGCCTGGTTCATCAGCATCCCGCCGCCGCCCTCGGCCCGCATCCCGCGCCAGGGGCGGTCGAGGTAGTAGCCGGGAGCGCGGTGCCAGAGCACGGTCGCGGCCGCACCTGTCACGGCACCCAGGGAGCCGGACGCCAGCAGCTCGCGGAGGCGCTGCACGGGCGGGTTGTAGCGGTTCTGGAAGCAGACGCCGATGCGCGCCCCGCCCCGCTCGGCCGCGGCGATCACCTGCTCGCCCTCGGCGACGGAGGAGGCGAGCGGCTTCTCGAGGAGCACCGCGACGCCGCGGTCCAGGGCCGCGACCGCCAGCGCGGCGTGCGTGCTGTGCGGAGTGCAGACGTGCACGACGTCGGGGCGGACGGAGTCGAGCATCCGGACCGCCTCGGGGAAGCCCGGCACCGCGTGCCTCTCGGCGGCCGCGGCGAGCCGGCCCGGGTCGGTGTCGCAGACCGCCACCAGCTCCGCGCCGGGTGCGGTGCCGATCGCCGCGAGGTGGACGGAGGAGATGTCGCCGCAGCCGATCACCGCCGCGCGGACGGTCATCGCAGGTCGATCCCGAGCGAGGAGGCGAGCCCCCGGAAGGCCCGAGCGGCCACTCCGAACGACTCGGGGCCGGAGAATCCGCCGAGGGCGTCCGTGATCGCGAGGTGCGGCTCCAGCGAGGCGACGCCCGTCCAGCCGTCGTCGCGCAGGGCGGTGAGCGTCTCGCGCAGCTGGCCGTCGCCCTCGCCGGCGGGCACCACGGTGCCGGTCGCGGCCACCGCGTCCTTCACCTGCAGGTAGTCGACGTAGGGCCGCAGCGCCGTCCAGCCGTCGTCGAAGGGCCGCACCCCGCACTGCACGAAGTTCGCGTTGTCCCAGGCGAGGCGCAGGGCGGGCGAGCCGACGGACTCGACCAGGTCGAGGATCCGCGCGGGGACGTCGCCGTAGATGTCCTTCTCGTTCTCGTGCAGCAGCACCACGCCCTCGCGCTCGGCGCGATCGGCGAGCCTGCGCATGCGCAGCAGGACGTCGTCGCGGATGCTCTCGACCGGCACTCCCTCGCCCCGGTAGAACGAGAAGACGCGGATGCTCGGTGTGCCGAGGGTGTGCGCGACGTGGATGACGCGGTCGAGGCGCGCGACCTCGAGCTCGGGGTCGAGGGCGACGTCGACCTTGCCGATGGGCGAGGCGACGGCCGAGACGGACTGGCCGCCGCGCTCGAGCACGGCGGCGAGGCGGGCGAGGCGCTCGTCGTCGAGGTCGACGACGTTCCGGCCCCAGGCGCTGCGCACCTCGATGCTGTGCGCGCCGAGCGCTCGGAGGACGGCGACCTGGACGACAGGGTCGGGGTCGATCTCGTCGCCGAAGCCGGAGAGGGTCCAGGGCGCGGGGTTCTCGGATGCGGTCGTCGCGGGTGCGGTGGTCACGGTGCGTGCCTCGTTCTCGTCGTCGGGAACCGGCGGGCAGGAGCGCCGCCGTGCCACGACCATACGCGTATTGGCAACCGATTGACAAGAGCGGAGGCGCGCCTCTACCGTCGGGGGCGTTCCGGGCCGCGGAGACGCCGGCCCCCACCGCGACCGGGAGGACTGCCGTGACCAGGATCGGCGTGCAGGCGATGATGCTGAAGGACGCGTTCGCCTCGGCGGGCGCCTTCGCGACGCTCCGGGAGGTCCGAGCGATCGGCTACCGGTCGGTGGAGATCTCGCAGATCCCGCTGACGGCGGCCACCGTGGCCGAGCTGCAGCGGGCGCGGGACGAGCTCGGCGTCGAGATCGCGGCGATCTCGGCGGGCCTGGCACCGGGGGACTCCCCGGGCGCCGCGCTCGAGGGCGGGCTCGCCGGGATCGTCTCCGACGCCCGCGCGCTCGGCACGCGCACGGTCCGGATCGGCATGCTGCCCGCCTCCGCGGCGGCCTCGCCGGCCGCTCTGCTCGACTTCGCCGACCGCTGCCAGGCCGCCGCGGCGAGGCTCCGCGACGACGGGCTGCGGCTGCTGCTCCACAACCACCACCACGAGTTCGCGCGGCACGGCGGCCGCCTCCTGCTCGACGTCGTCGCCGACCGGGCTCCGCTGCTGGGGCTCGAGCTCGACGTGCACTGGGTGCAGCGGGGCGGGCTCGATCCCGTGACGACGCTGCGCCGGTACGGGGAGCGCGTCGCCCTGGTGCACCTGAAGGACTACCGGGTCGGGCCGCCCGCCGACATGTCCGGCGGGTGGTCCGTGCACGCCTTCACCTCGAACGTGCAGTTCGCCGAGGTGGGGGAGGGAAACCTCGACTTCCCGGGGATCATCGGGACGAGCCTCGCGCTCGGCGTCGACCACCTCCTCGTCGAGCAGGACGAGCGCTACGGGCGGAGCGCGCTCGACTGCCTGCGGACCTCGCACGCGAACCTCGTCGCGATGGGCTTCTCGGACCTGTTCTGAGGAGCGGCCGAGGCTCCTCCCCAGGGATCGGAGCGGCCCGTTCTCCACCGCTCAGGGGCCCGGGTCCCCGCCGCGTCGGGCGCGACGGCATGCTCGACCCGTCGACGGAGGAGGTGGTGGCGGTGGTCGTTCCGGACAGTGTGCTCGGCGTGACGGCGCTCGTCGCGCTGGTGCTGTCCGGGGTGCTCCACGCCTCCGTGCGGGTCTGGGCGGCGGGGTCCCGCTGGACGACCGCACGGTCTCCGCGCGCCTGTTCAGGGCGGTCCTGGTGATCATCGCGCTCGACACGGCGTACCTCGTCGTGGCCGGCGAGGAGCTCTTCGCATCCGGGCGCAGCCCCGGAGAAGAAGCAGCCGGATCCGCCGGGGTCCGCCTCCGCTCCGCGGAGCGGAGGACAATGGAGGGACCCCCAGCGAAGGAGACCACCGTGGATCAGCCGCGCATGAACGTCGAGTCGTTCAACCTCGACCACCGCACCGTCGCAGCGCCGTACGTGCGCCTCGCCGACGCGAAGACGCTGCCCGGAGGCGACCACCTCGTCAAGTACGACGTGCGCTTCACCCAGCCCAACCGCGGGCACCTCGAAATGCCCACCGTGCACTCGCTCGAGCACCTGTTCGCCGAGAAGTCCCGCAACCACTCCGACCGCGTGATCGACTTCTCGCCGATGGGCTGCCAGACCGGCTTCTACCTGCTCCTCTCGGGCGAGCCCGAGCTCTCCGAGGTGCTCGGCCTGGTCGAGGCGACGCTCCAGGACATCACCGAGGCCGACGAGGTCCCGGCCGCCAACGAGACCCAGTGCGGCTGGGGCGCCAACCACTCCCTCGAGGGGGCGCAGGAGGCGGCGCGCACGTTCCTCGCGCACCGCTCGGAGTGGGAGACGGTCACCGCGTGAGCACGGCGATCGTCCTGGTCGCGATGGACGAGGAGGCCGCGCCGTTCCTCGCCGCCGCGTCCAGCGCCTCCGAGCCGCGCGCCGTCGGCAACGCGCTGCAGTGGGAGCTCGAGCTCGACTCCCGCGCGGTGCTGCTCGTCCGCACCGGCATCGGCCTCGTCAACGCGGCCGGCGGTCTCACCGCAGCGATCCTGCAGGAGGGCGGCTCCCGGCCGCTCGTGGTGAGCGCGGGGACCGCCGGCGGCCTGGGCGCCGACGTCCGCGTGGGCGAGGTCGTGATCGGCGCCGAGTACGTGCAGACCGACGCCGATGCGCGGGCGTTCGGCTACGCGCTCGGGCAGGTCCCGGGGATGCCCGCCCGTTACTCCGGGGACGACGCGGCGCTCGCCGCGGAGCTCGAGCTGCTGGAGGGGCCGCCGGTGCGCCGCGGCCTGATCGTCTCGAGCGACGTCTTCGTCTCGAGCGCCCACGTGGACCGCGTGCGGAACGACTTCCCCGGCGCGCTCGCCACCGACATGGAATCCGTCTCCCTCGCGCAGACGGCGCACGTGCACGGGCTGCCGTTCGTCTCGGTCCGCGGGATCTCGGACCTCTGCGCCCCCGGCGAGTTCGAGGCGCACGTCGACGACGCGGCCGATCGCTCCGTCGCCGTGGTGCGGGCGCTGCTGCGCGGGCTCGGCGACCGGGACTGACGGACGGGCGGCCCTCCGCGACAGCGCGGAAGGGCCGCCCGGCGGTCAGTCGTTGCCGACGTGCTGGTCGCCGGCCTCCTGGGCCTTGTCGACCTGGCCGGCGAACTTCCCGCCGGTCGCGGAGTCGGCGGCGTCGCCCGCCTTGTCGAGTCCCTTGTCGGTCAGCTCCTCGCCCTTGTCGCTGTTCACGGCGTTCTTCGCCTTGTCCGCGAGTCCTCCGAGATCCACCATGGGGTCGTTCCTTCCGTCGATGAGCGCCCGTCGAGCAACGGGCCGCCGCCAGTCTCCGCCGCTCGGCGAGGATCTGCGCGGGGTTGCGTCTCACGGCCGCGCCGAGGACGATGCGCCTCCGGCCCGGCCCGTCAGCCCGCTGCGCCGAGCCCCGTCACCGCACCGGCGATCGCCGTCGTCTCCTCGCCGTCCGGCCAGCGCAGCCGCACGCCCGGCTCCGTGACGACGCTCCCCACCGCGGCCGTCGCGGTCCAGGGTGTGCCCATCCTCGACTCCCCCCGCCGGTCGGCGGTGATCATCGCGAAGCCGGGGAAGCAGCCGAGCCAGTCGGCGGTGCCGGCCGCCTCGGGGACGGGGACCGCCGCGAGGTCGATCACCGCTCCTCCTCCGCTGGCCTCGGCGAGCATGCCGACCGTCCCCACCAGCCCGGCCATGCTCACGTCCTTCGCCGCCCTCGGCCGCGCGAGTCCGACGGAGGCGGCCATCGCCCGGAGCTCCTCCGCGCGCCGGGACGACGTCGAGTCCCACTGGGCGCCCGCGAAGCCGGGCCGCCAGCCGCCGCCGAGGTCGGCCGTCAGCGAGAGCTCGTCGCCCGGAGCGGCCGCGCCCGGCACCGGCGCCGCGGTACGGCCGAGACCGGTGACGCTCAGGGCCGCCGGCACTCCGAGCTGGGTGTGCCCGCCGAGCACGGGGACGCCCCAGGCGGCGGAGGCGGCCCGCAGACCGCTCACGATGCGCGCGGCGGCGGCCGCGTCGCGAGCGCCGATCGCGTCCATCAGCCCGATGCCGGTCGCGCCCATCGCGGTGAGGTCGTTGACGTTGACCAGCACCGAGCACCACCCCGCCCACTCCGGGTGGCGCTCCACCATGGACGGGACGATCGCGTCGCAGACGGCGATCAGGTCGCTGCCCGGGACCGGTGCTCCGTCGTCGCCGACGAAGCCGGCCCCACCGAGGCCCCCCTCGGCCGCCAGCGGAGCCAGAAGGGCGCCGAGGGCCGCCTTGGCCGCGGTGGCCGCCCGGTCGAGCCGGTCGACCGGCCAGCGCATCCGGGCGTGCTCGACTCGGGCGACGGTGCTCGTGCCGATCCTCCGCCAGCCGAGCCGCCGGAACAGCACCTCGTTGCGCAGCTGCACCGAGGCCTCGAAGCGGAGCACCCCGCGCGCCTCCGCCTCCGCGCAGGCCGCGCGCACGAGGGCGGCACCGATCCCGGAGCCGCCCCGCGCCTCGCGCGCCACCACCAGGCGGCTGCCGGTCCACCAGCCCAGATCGCGTCCGCCGCCGACAGGCGCGATCCGGACCCCGCCGAGCACCGCGCCGTCCGGAGCCACCGCGACGAGCACCACCGAGCGCGGATCGTCGTCGGCGTCGTCGTGGTCGTCGCCCGCGAACAGCCCCTGCTCGGCGACGAAGACCTCGCGCCGCAGGGCCCGGTGCGCGGCGAGCTCGCGCTCCTCCGCCCGCACCACCGTGAACGCAGGCGCGACCCGAACACCCTCGAGGATCGAGAGCTCCACCATCAGGCGCCGGCCGTCTTCAGGACGCCGCAGGCCCCGCACGCCGCGCAGCCCGCACTCTGCCCGCTGCTCAGCATCCCGGCCTCGATCAGGAGCGCGGCGACCTCGGCGCTGACCCGCTCCAGCAGTGACCCGGCCGGCGGGAGCACGTGGTCGACCTCGGTCGCCAGGGTCCCGCGCAGCGGACGGAAGGGCACCACGAAGGGGTAGACCCCCATCCCGATCAGCTCGCGGGCGCTCGTGACCAGCTCGTCCGGGTCCTCGCCGAGGCCCACCAGGAGGTAGGTCGAGACCTGGTTGCGGCCGAAGATCCGCACTGCCTCGCGCCACGCCCAGCGGTACTCGTCCAGGCTGACCCGCGCCTTGCCCGGGGTCCAGCGCTGCCGCACCGCGTCGTCCATCGACTCCACGTGGATGCCGATCGAGACGGCGCCCGCGTCCTTCAGCGCCTGCAGCGCCGAGACGTCGGAGGGCGGCTCGCACTGCACCTGGATCGGCAGCCCGGGGACCGCCGCGAGCACCGCGCGGACGCAGCGCGCGAGGTGGGCCGCTCCGCGGTCGCGGCCCTTGGAGGTGCCGGTGGTCATCACCATCTGGCGCACGCCGTCGAGGCGGACCGCCGCCTCCGCGACCTCGGCGAGCTGGGCCGGGGTCTTGACCGCGATGGTCGCACCGGCTTCGAGCGAGGCCTCGATCGCGCAGAAGCGGCAGCGCTCCGCCTCGTCATAGCGCATGCAGGTCTGGACGACGGTGGTCGCGAGGATGTCACGGCCGTGCAGCCGGGCGATCTTCTCGTAGGAGACGCCGTCGGCGGTGTCGAGATCGTAGAAGCGCGGGCGGCGGACGGGAGTCACGTCCAGGCCGATGTCGGCGCCCTCGAGCAGGAGGCGGTTCCCGCTCACCACGTAGGGGCTGTCGGGGTTCACCGGGATCGCGGCGCCCAGGCCGCCGAGCATCACGTGCCCGTCGTCGCTCGGGCCGGCGCCGGCCTCGCGGTGCACCGGTGCCTCGACGCGGATGCCCTGCAGGGCGATGTCGACGCGAGTGCGGAGGGCGGAGGGGCCGGTGCGGCGGATCCCGGTCGAGTGCGCCCCGCCCGGGGAGTGCGCCCCGCCGACCGGGTGCGGGCCGGCGGCCGGGTGCGCCGCACCGGTTGCCGGCGGCGAGGACGCGGGGGAGGGACTGCGGAGATCGGTCACGAGGACTCCTTCGTGGCACCGCGGAGCGGGCCGGACGGGCCGCGCACAGCGGCGGCCGGGATGTCGGTGCGGTCGTCTCACCCCCCAGTCAAGGCGCCTCGTGTTTCGCCCTCGTGACGGGAGGAACGCGGTCTCGTTACGGATCCGCCGTCACGGGAGCTTCTTCCGGTGGAAACCACTCCGAAACATCCCGGCCGTTGACTGGACGCGTTCCACTCCGCACCACTGCTCCACCCCGGCGGACGTCGTCCCGCGTCGTCTCAGCGCATCCCGCCGGAGCCATGCACTCGCACGCCGCTTCGGCGGACCGACACCAGGAGGAACCATGTCCGTCTCCCAGGAGATCGAAGACCAGGTCAGCGCCAACATCGAGATGTCGCGCTCCGAGATCGCCCACCCGGCGCTCCCGAAGGGCAGCAACCTCTACGGCTCCACCAAGGTCTTCCCCGACTACCAGGCCGAGCCCGGGGAGTCGTACCTGACCCTCGTGCACGGCATCGCCCACGAGTCCTCGGTCAGCTTCGTCGCAGTGCTCCAGGCCACCCGCGCGGCGCGGAAGGGCTACGAGTCCGCGCTCTACTTCTACGGGCCCGGCACCATCAACGCGATGGCCACCCGCGGCTTCCCGACGGTCGGCGACTCCGGATTCCCCGGCGAGCAGAACCTCAACAACGCCATCGAGACCTTCATCCAGGAGGGGAACCGCGTCTTCGTCTGCCGGTTCGGCATGGCGCTCCACGGCCTCCGCGAGGAGGACCTGATCGAGGGCTGCATCCCCTGCCACCCGCTCGACGTGCAGGACGCGCTCATCCACTACGCCCGCAAGGGCGCGATCATCAACTCCACCTACAACCTGTAGGCGATCGCGATGACCCTCGTCGGATCGGTCGCGGCGAACTTCACCCGCGACCTGGATCAGAACTACGCGCTCATCGCCTCCCTGGCCGAGGAGGCCCGCGAGAGGGGAGTGCGCTTCCTGGTGCTCCCCGAGGCCGCGATCGGCGGCTACCTCTCCTCGCTCGGCAACCACGGCGACACGGTCGCCACCACCCGCCGCTCCCTCCCGCCGGCGGTGCGCCTGGACGGGCCGGAGCTGCGGCGGGTGCAGGAGATCGTCGGCGACCTGGTGGTGGCGATCGGCTTCTGCGAGCTCGACGACGACGGCGAGACCCGCTACAACGCGGCCGCGCTCCTGGACGGCGGGCAGGTCTACGGCAGCTACCGGAAGGTGCACCAGCCGCTGGGCGAGCACCTCTCGTACTCGCCGGGCCCGGGCTACGGCACCTTCGAGACGCCGGTCGGCCGGGTGGGCCTGCAGATCTGCTACGACAAGGCGTTCCCCGAGGCGGCGCGGTCGATGGCGCTGGACGGCGCCGAGATCATCGCCTCGCTCTCGGCGTGGCCGGCCGCTCGGACGGCGACGGCCGAGAACCTGCAGGAGGACCGCTGGACGTACCGGTTCAATCAGTTCGACATCGCCCGCGCCCTCGACAATCAGGTGTTCTGGCTCGCCTCGAACCAGTCGGGGACCTTCGGCTCGCTCCGCTACGTCGGGAACGCGAAGGTCGTCGATCCCGGCGGCAACGTGCTCGCGACGACGCTGCTCGGAGCAGGCATGGCCGTCGCCGACATCGACGTGCGCGGCGCCTTCGAGGCGATGCGCGGCGGGATGTTCCACCTGCGCGACCGGCGGCCCGACGCCTACGACATCGACCGGGTCTGGAACGGAGGACTCGTCCATGCCTGAGATGACCTTCCACGTCCGCTGGCCGGACGGCTCGGAGGAGCGCTGCTACTCGCCGAGCCTGGTCGTGCACGAGTTCCTCGGGACCGGGACCGCCTACTCGCTCGAGGACTTCGTCGCCCGTTCGAGTGAGGCGCTGCGCATCGCGTCGGACCGGGTGCGGGAGCGGTTCGGGTTCGCCTGCACCTCCGCGATGCAGCAGGAGTCCGACATCCTCCGCACGGCGCAGCGCTTCGAGGGCGGCACGGTCAGGGTGCTCGCGATGGAGCCGCCCGCTCCGGCCGGGCAGCGGGTGCGGCCGTGAGCGCCGCTATCGAGCCCGGGCGCCACGTCGAGGTCGCGGTGGTCGGAGGCGGGCAGGCCGGGCTCTCGATCAGCCGGCACCTGGTCGACGACGGCATCGAGCACGTCGTGCTCGAGCGCGCGACCATCGGCCACGACTGGATCGACCGCCGCTGGGACGCCTTCACCCTCGTCACGCCGAACTGGCAGTGCCGCCTCCCCGGGTACCCCTACGACGGGCCGGACCCGGACGGATTCATGACGCGCGACGAGGTGCACGCGTGGGTGCGCCGCTACGCGCAGAGCTTCGACGCCCCCGTGGTCGAGGGCGTGGAGGTGAGCCGGCTCCGCGAGCGCGCCGGGGGAGGTTTCGAGCTGATCACGAGCGCGGGCGCGATCACGGCCGACCAGGTCGTCGTGGCGACCGGCGGCTACCACCGCCCGGTCCTCCCCGCCGTCGCCGCGCGGCTGCCGTCGGACGTGCTGCAGCTCCACTCCGCCGACTACCGCTCGCCGGAGGCGCTCCCGCCCGGCGGCGTGCTCGTCGTCGGCTCCGGGCAGTCGGGCGCGCAGATCGCCGAGGACCTCTTCCTCGCCGGGCGCGAGGTCCACCTCGCCCTCGGCAGCGCGCCGCGGGTGGCGCGCTTCTACCGGGGCCGCGACTGCGTCGCCTGGCTCCAGGACATGGGCGTGTACGACGTGCCCGTCCACGCGCAGGTCGGCGGGCTCACCAAGCGGGAGTCGACCAACCACTACGTGACGGGGCGCGGGGGCGGGCGGGACATCGACCTGCGCGCCTTCGCCCGCGACGGGATGCACCTCTACGGCCGACTGGCCGGGGTGGAGGGGTCCCGGCTGCGCTTCGCCCCCACGGCGGAGGCGTCGCTCGACTACGCGGACTCGGTCGCGGAGTCGATCAAGGACGACATCGACCGCTACATCGCGGCGCACGGCATCGACGCTCCCGAGGAGGACCGCTGCCGTCCGGTCTGGCGGCCGGAGTCCGAGGCGACCGGGCTTGACCTCGCGCGCATCGGCAGCGTCGTCTGGGCGGTCGGGTTCCGCTCCGACTATCGCTGGGTCGAGATCGGCGTGTTCGACGGCGCCGGCCATCCCACCCACCAGCGCGGAGTGACGAGCGTGCCGGGCCTGTCGTTCCTCGGGCTGCCGTGGCTGCACACCTGGGGGTCCGGCCGCTTCGAGGCGATCGCCCGCGATGCGGGGCACCTGGCGGAGGAGGTCCGGCGAGTGCGCGAGGCGGGGCGCTTCGCTCGGGAGCGCGAGCCGGATCTCGCCGGATAGCCTCCTCGCATGACGGAGACGGTGATGGGTGCGGTCGCAGCGCACTTCGGTCGCGACATCGACCGCACCCTCGCCAAGCTCGCCGGCATCATCGCTCACGCCCGCGAGCGCTCGGTCGACCTGCTCGTGCTCCCGGACGCGACCCTCGGCGGCTACCTGCTCGACCTCCAGCACCCCGGGCCGGACCTGCCGCCGAGCCTCGAGCTCGATGGGCCGGAGGTCGCCCGCGTGGCCGAGCTGGCGGGCGATCTCACCGTGTGCTTCGGGATCGCGGAGCGCGCGCTCGAGGGCGGTCGCGAGGTCCGCTACGACACCGCGGTCTGCGTGCACGGCGGGCGCGTGATCGGCACGCACCGCAAGGTCCACCTGCCGCTGGGCGAGTCCGAGGCGTACCTGCCGGGTCGCGGCTTCGCCGCCTTCGACTCGCCGATCGGGAGGATGGGGATGCTGATCGACTTCGACAAGACCTTCCCGGAGTCCTCGCGCTCGCTGGCCCTCGACGGCGCGGAGGTGCTGGCCTGCCTCAGCGCGTGGCCCGCGAGCGTGACCGACCGCTCCGATCGGATCCGCAACGACCGCCAGGCCCACCTGTTCGATCTCTACGACTGCGCCCGCGCCGCCGAGAACCAGGTCTACCTCGTCTCCTCGAACCAGACCGGCGTGCTCGGCGGCCTGCGGTTCCTCGGGCAGGCGAAGGTCGTGGATCCGGCGGGAGAGATCATCGCGAAGACCTGGGCGAAGGGCGGGCTCGCGCTCGCCTCCGCTGACGTCGCCGGCTCCGTCGCCCGCGCCCGCCGCACGATGCACCACCTCCGCGACCGCGCGGAGCACGCCTACCGGAGCTGAGATGCGGATCTGCCTGCTGACCTACTCCACCCGGCCGCGCGGCGGGGTGGTGCACACCCTCGCCCTCGCCGAGGCGCTCGCGCGCGCCGGACACGACGTCACGGTGCGCACGCTCGCCCGGGGCGGCGACGACTCCTTCTTCCGCCCCGTCGATCCGTGCGTGACCGTGCGGGTGGTGCCCTTTCCGCACCGCGAGGGCGAGCCGGTCGGCGCCCGCATCGTCCGGTCCATCGCCGCGATGGCCGAGGCCCTGCGGGGCGAGGACGCCCCGGTCGTCCACGCGCAGGACTGCATCTCGGCCAACGCGGCGCTCGCCGCCGGACTCGCGCCGATCCGCACGATCCACCACCTGGACGACTTCACCACCCCGGAGCTGCGCGCCTGCCACGACCGCGCCGTCCGGCTCCCCCTGACCCGGCTGTGCGTGTCCGCTGCGGTCGCCGAGGAGGTGCGCGCCGGCTGGGGGCTGCTGCCCGACGTGATCCCGAACGGTGTCGACGCGGCGCGGTTCGCGGCCGCCGTCGACGATCCGCTGACCGGGGGGTGGCGGGCCGAGCTCGGCCCGTACCTCCTCGCCCTCGGCGGCATCGAGCCGCGGAAGGGCAGCATCGAGCTGCTCGAGGCGTGGGCTCTGCTGCGCGAGCGCGGCCACGACGTCGCGCTGGTGTTCGGCGGCGGCGAGACCCTGTTCGACTACCGCGAGTACCGGGCTGCCTTCGACCGGAGGGCGGCCGAGCTCGGGATCGCTCCGGTGATCCTCGGCACCGTTTTGGAGGAGAGGCTCGCTCCGCTCGTCGCCGG
The DNA here is from genome assembly GCF_002932105.1 of Rathayibacter sp. AY1C1. NCBI lineage: Bacteria > Bacillati > Actinomycetota > Actinomycetes > Micrococcales > Microbacteriaceae > Rathayibacter > Rathayibacter sp. AY1C1. The sequence continues at coordinate 155,599 of NZ_PSWH01000003.1, forward strand.
CGCCTCCGCGCTGGGCTTCGTCTCGGTGAAGGAGGGGTTCGGGCTGGCGGCGATGGAGGCGCTCGCCGCGGGGGTGCCGGTCGTGGCGCGGGAGCTGCCGGTGATCCACGAGGTGTTCGGGGACGCGGTCCGCTACGGGCGGGACCCCGCCTCCTTCGCCGACGCGCTGGAGGAGGCCCTGACGCTGCCCTCGCCGGACGGCCGGGCCCTGGCCGCCTCGCACTCCTGGGACGACGTCGCGGCCGCGCATCTGCGGTTCTACGAGCGGGTGCTCGACGGCTCGGTTCAGAGCTCAGGAGGAACTCCTCCGGACGGGCCGGGATCCGCGCGAGCAGGCGTGCCCGGATGACTCCGTCCTGCCGCCTGGACACGATCGGGCGCCGCCGGTGACCCGCCGGTCGATCTCGCGCATCGTCACCGGTCTCGCCGACGCCGATCCCGACCGGATCGTCGCCGTGGCCGACGAGGGCGCGCTGACGGCGGGGGAGCTCGACCGCGAGAGCACCCGCCTCGCCCGCGCCTACCGCGATCTCGGCGTCCGGACCGACGACCTCGTCACCGTCTCGCTCTCGAACTCGCTGGACGCGCTCGTCGTCTGCGCGGCGGTCTGGAAGGCGGGCGCCGTGCCGCAGCCGGTCTCGACCGGGCTGTCGGCGGCGGAGCGCGCCGAGGTGGAGCGGATCGCGCGGCCGGCGCTCGTCATCGGCGCGCCCTCCTCCTCCGCTGTCCCGTGGCGCGCGGGCGACTGGCGGCCCGGGCCGGAGGTGCCGGCCGGCTCGCTCGAGGACCGGTGGGCCTCGTCCTGGAAGGCGCCCACCTCCTCCGGCAGCACGGGGCGGCCGAAGGTGGTGCTGGCCGCGGGCCCGGCGCTGCTGGATCCGGACGCGCCGGTCGCGCCGTTCCTGCCGCGCGAGGGCGTGCAGCTGGTGAGCGGCCCGCTGATGCACTCGGCGACCTTCACCTACGCCTTCCGCGGGCTGATGACCGGGCAGCGCCTGGTGCTGCTGCCGCGGTTCGACGCCGCCCGGGTCCTCGCGGCGATCGAGGAGCACTGCGTCACCTGGACCCTGCTCGTCCCGACCACGATCCGCCGCCTGCTGGCTGCGCCCGAGCGGTCGGGGGCGGACGTGTCCTCGCTCGCGACGGTGCTGCACCTCGGAGCGCCCTGCGCGCCCGCCGACAAGCGGGCGCTGATCGGCTGGCTCGGCCCGGAGCGGGTGGTCGAGGTCTATGCGGGCAGCGAGTCGAACGGACTGACGATGATCACGGGCCGGGAGTGGCTGGAGCACCCGGGCAGTGTCGGACGGCCGATCAGCGGGACGACCCTGCGCATCCTGCGGGAGGACGGCACGGAGGCTCCGACCGGCGAGCTCGGCCGCATCTGGCTGCACCGCGGCGAGGCCCCCGCCTACCGCTACCTCGGCGCGGGCTCGCGGCGGACGGAGGAGGGCTGGGACACCCTCGGCGACGTCGGCCGCGTCGACGGGGACGGGTGGCTCTGGGTGGTCGACCGCGCCGACGATCTGATCCTCCGGGGCGGAGTGAGCGTCTGGCCGGCCGAGGTCGAGCGGGTGCTGGAGGCCCTGCCCGGAGTCCGCGGGGCGGTCGCCTTCGGCGTGCCGGACACGGAGCTGGGGCAGGCGGTGGAGGCAGTCGTCGACGTGGGCGACGCGGGCGTGGACCCGGCCGGTCTGCTCGCTCGGGCGAACGCCGAGCTGGGCGCTGAGCGGCGCCTCCGGGCCCTCCGGATCGTGCACGAGCCCGTTCGGAGCGACGCGGGCAAGGTCCGTCGCTCCGCGCTCGCCCCCGTGGCGCAGACGCTCGGGACCCACCGTTCCGCCGGCACCCCGGATGGGCCAGAGTAGGCCCTGCGCCCCCGCGCACCGACCCCAGGGAGACCCGATGAAGTACATGCTGATCATGCGCGCGACCGATGCGGCGAAGGAGGCCTACGCCTCGATCCCGTTCGACGAGATCATCACCCGGATGGGGCAGTACAACGAGGCGATGATCGAGGCGGGCGTGCTGCTCTCGGGCGACGGCCTGGCCGACGACGTCGCCTCCTCCGGCTTCGTGGTCGACTTCTCCTCCGAGCCGCCGACCGTCGTCGACGGCGCCTACGGCCCGACCGAGTCGCTCTTCAACGGCTTCTGGATCATCGGGGTCGACTCCAAGGAGCAGGCCCGCGAGTGGGCGCTGCGCTGCCCGCTGGTGCCCGGCAACCGCCTCGAAGTGCGCCGGATCACCGACGAGAGCGACTTCGCGGAGTTCGCCGACAACGAGTACGTGCAGAAGGAGGCCGGCTGGCGCGAGGACGAGGCGGCGCGCGCCTCCGGGGACTGACGCGGCGGCGGGCGTCACGCCTCCGTGACGACGCCCGCCTCGACGTGCCAGTGCCGCGTCAGCTGCACCGTCTCGAGCATCCGCCGGTCGTGGGTGACCAGCAGCAGGGTGCCCTCGTACGCCTCGAGCGCCTCCTCCAGCTGCTCGATGGCGACGAGGTCGAGGTGGTTGGTCGGCTCGTCGAGCACCAGGAGATTCGTGCCGCGGGCCTGGAGGAGCGCCAGGGCGGCCCGGGTCCGCTCGCCCGGCGAGAGCTCGCCGACGCGGCGGCCGACGTGGTCGGCCTTCAGCCCGAACTTCGCCAGCAGCGTGCGGACCTCGGCGGTCGGCCACTCGGGCACCAGCGCCTCGAACGCGTCCGCGAGCGGCACGTCGGCGGCGAGCATCCCGCGGGCCTGATCGATCTCGCCGATCGCCACGCTCGCTCCGAGAGAGGCGCCGCCCTCCTCCGGCTCGGCGCGGCCGAGGAGGAGCGACAGCAGCGTCGACTTGCCGGCGCCGTTGGGCCCGGTGATGCCGATCCGGTCGCCCGCGTCGACCTGGAGCGACACCGGCCCGAGCGTGAAGGCGCCGCGGCGGGCGACCGCGCCGTTCAGCGTCGAGACGACCGAGCTCGAGCGCGGGGCGCTGCCGATCGTGAAGGCGAGCTGCCACTCCTTGCGCGGCTCCTCGACCTCCTCGAGCCGCGCGATCCGGCTCTCCATCTGGCGCACCTTCTGCGCCTGCTTCTCGCTCGACTCCGCCGAGGCCTTGCGGCGGATCTTGTCGTTGTCGGGGGCCTTCTTCATCGCGTTGCGCACGCCCTGGCTCGACCACTCCCGCTGGGTGCGGGCGCGGGAGACCAGGTCGGCCTTCTGCTCGGCGAAGTCCTCGTACTTCTCTCGGCGCTGGCGCCGCGCGGTCTCGCGCTCCTCCAGGAACGCGTCGTAGCCGCCTCCGTAGACCCGGTTGGTGCCCTGCGCGAGATCGAGCTCGAGCACGCGGGTGACGCTGCGGGCGAGGAACTCGCGGTCGTGGCTCACGAGGACCGCGCCGCCGCGGAGTCCGCGGACGAAGGCCTCCAGGCGCTCCAGGCCGTCGAGGTCGAGGTCGTTGGTCGGCTCGTCGAGCAGCACCACGTCGAAGCGCGAGAGCAGCAGTGCCGCGAGGCCCACCCGCGCCGCCTGCCCGCCGGAGAGGGATGTCATCGTCGAGGAGGCGGCCGCGGCTCCGAGCGACAGGCCCAGGTCGGCCAGGACGACCGGGGTGCGCTCGTCGAGGTCGGCCGCGCCGCTCGCGAGCCAGCGGTCGAGCGCGAGGGCGTAGCGGTCGGCAATCGAGCCGTCGGGATCGGGGTCGGCCAGGGCGGAGGCGGCGGCGTCGAGCTCGGCGGAGGCCTCGGCGCAGCCGGTGCGGCGCGCGATGTAGCCGGCCACGGTCTCGCCCTCGCGGCGCTCGTGCTCCTGCGGCAGCCAGCCGACGAAGGCGTCGCCCGGCGCGAGCACGACGGAGCCCTCGAGTGGAGCCGTCTCGCCCGCGAGGATGCGCAGGAGAGTCGACTTGCCGGCTCCGTTCGCCCCCACGACGCCCACCACGTCCCCGGGGGCGACCGTCAGGTCGAGTCCGTCGAACAGGGTGCGGTGCGCATAGCCTCCGGAGAGGCCCTTGGCGACGAGGGTGGCGGTCACCGGTCCAGCGTAGGCGCGGGCGACTCGCTAGACGGCCTGGTGATCAGCCGGTCTAGGATGTGCGGATGAGCGACACGAGCCTGCGGAGCGGCGCCGGGTACTGGTACCCGGACGAGTCGTCCACCCGGCGTGCGGTCGAGGTGCTGAGCGCCATGCGCACGTACCGCGTCTCCGAGGTCTCCATGCGCCGCCGCACGCGCGAGCGGATGGCGATGGGCGAGACGGACCTGATCGCCATCCAGTACCTGCTCCGCCAGCAGCGCAAGGGCGAGCTGGTGACCGGCAAGGACCTGGCCTCGCACCTCTCCATCTCGTCCGCGTCGACCACGGTCCTCATCGACCGCCTGGTCCGCAGCGGCCACCTCGTGCGCAAGCCCAACCCGACCGACCGGCGCGGGATCGTCGTGGAGGCGACCGTCGACAGCGACGACGAGGTGCGCGCCACGCTCCAGGAGATGCACCGCCGGATGCTCGAGATCGCCGAGGACCTGGACGCCCCCGAGGCCGAGGTCGTCGTCAACTTCCTCCGCCGGATGAGCGCGGCCGTCGACGAGATCGACGCGGAGCACGGCGACGGGCACGATACGGACGAAGCGGACGACGCGGAACCCTCCGCAGCGAAATAGCTAGACGGACTAGTAATAAGCCGAGGGGCCTATAGTCTGGCGGCATGGGTCAATTCCTCTACGGCACTCCTCCCGCCGTCATCGAGATCGAGGACCGGACCCTGGCCCACCTCCAGATCGTGATCTACGCGAAGTTCCGCCGCGACGAGCGCTTCAGCCTCACCCTCGACTCGATGCCCGAGGGCGCGCGCGGCCGCCACTCCTTCTGGATGAACCCGAACATCGCCCTGCAGTTCCACTTCGCGGGGAGCCGGCAGCCGACGATCAACCCGACCTGGGTCGAGCTCCTGATGGACGCGGCGAACAGCGGCGGCGGGCTGCGCCTGCTCCCCGAGCCCCCGTCCTGACCCGGTCCCGGTGAGGCCGACCCGGCCCGGACGACCGCGGAGCTTCCTGCACGACGGTGGATCCGCAGCACCGGCCTCCTGCGACAGCGCACGTGCCCCCGGCCGCCCCGTCTCCTAGGGTGGAGCGGGCGCCGCGGGGCGTGCGGAGGGCGGGGGACATGCGCAGGACGGTCATCGGAGCGACGGCACTGGCCGGGGTGCTCGCGCTCGCGGGGTGCTCGGCGCCCGCTCCGGCTCCGACGGTCACGGTCACCGTGTTCGCCACGGCGACGCCGACTCCGGTGCCGGACCCGACCGTCACGGCGGCGCTCCCGCAGGCGACGGCCACGGTCTTCGCACCGGTCCCCGAGGCGACGGTCACCTTCACGCCGAACGCGACGCCGGACATCCCCGAGACCGCCTTCGCGGTCGACAACGGCGCGGTCCCCGGGGCGAACGGCGAGCCGACCCGCGATGGGGAGGGGGACATCGTGAGCTACACCGTGGTGCAGGGCGACACGTTCTTCGACATCGCGCAGCGCTTCGGGATCCCGGTGCAGCAGCTGCTCCGGATGAACCCGACGATCGCCGGAGCCGGCGAGGCGGTCTACATCAATGCAGTCATCAACCTCGACGCGAGCACGCTGGGCTGAGCGGAGCGGCGAGCCGCGGAGGCGGTCGCCCGGAGCGACCCGGCTACTGCGACTTCGGCAGGACGTGGAACGCGACGGCCAGCGATCCCGAGATCATCAGGATGCCGCCGACGAAGAGGAATCCGGCGATGTCGGGCAGCAGGAACGAGTTGCCGAGAACGAGGATCCCGCCGAGGAACAGCACGAACGAGAGGACGACGCCCAGACCAGTCATGCCCTCATCGTACGCAGGTCACGGGAGCAGGAGGTCCGCGAGCTCCTCGGCACCGGACACGAGCGCGATCGTCCCGACCGCCTCGAGCGGCGATCCGTAGCCCCACTCGACCATGATCGTCGGCACGCCGTGGGCGGCGGCGCCCTGCACATCGTGCTCGCGGTCGCCCACCATCACCGGCGCCGAGAGGTCGACGCCGAGCTCGCGGAGCCGGCGCAGCGCCTCCTCCACGACGTCGGCCTTGGCGCTGCGGACCTCGTCCTCGGAGGCGCCGCAGATCACCGTGAAGTACTGCGCCAGGCCGTAGTGCTCGAGGATGCGCGTGGCCGCCGACTCCGGCTTGGAGGTCGCGAGCGAGAGCGGCACGCCGGCCTCGGCGATGCGCGCGAGCACCTCGGGCAGCCCCGGGTAGACCGAGGAGTCGAACAGTCCGCCCGCGTTGTAGCGGCGGCGGTAGACCACGAGCGCCGCCTGCGCCTCCTCGACGGTCATCCCGCCGAGCTCGCGGAACGCCTCGAGCAGCGGAGGGCCGACGTAGGCCAGCAGCTCGGCCGGAGCGGGCACGGGGCGGCCCAGCTCGACGAAGGTCTCGACGAGGGTGCCGGTGATGCCGGGGGCCGAGTCGGTGATCGTGCCGTCGAGGTCGAAGAGGATGCAGGACCAGGTGCCGGCGCGCGCGTCGAGGCCGGTGGCGGCGAGGGTCGTGTCGGACATGGCGGGCTCCTGACCTCGGAGGACGGGGTGACGCCGGCGCTGCCCCGCCGGGGGCCACACTCTACGGCCGTTCGGCGTCCAGAGCCCGTTCGACGAACGAACGGGTGACGACCTGGGCGATCGAGCCGGGGTCGAGCTGCACGGCGACGAAGTCGGCGGTGCGGATCAGCGCGAAGGCCTCGCGTCCGGGGAGGACCAGCATCTGCACCTGCGGATGCTGCTGCCGGGGGACCGCGGTGCGCACCTCGTCCGTGGAGGTGAACAGCGGCAGGACCTGCTCCCCGGTGGTCGTCGCGACGGTGCGGACGTGCGGCACGCCTCCGGGCTGGGAGCCCGTGACGTCGACCACGAGGGAGCCGTCGAGGCAGGCCTCGAGCAGCCGGTCGACGGCCTCGGCGGTGGGAGCGGCGACGAGCGCCTCCAGTGCTTCCCGAGCCTCCGCATTGCGGTACGGACCGGGTCGCGCCGGGCGTGCAGGGGGTCCGCCTCGTCGTGCCATGACTCCACGCTAACGAAGACCGGGGCGTGATCGGAATCGCCGGGTCCGGTTCCCGGGAATGCGCGCGATCGGTGTCCGGAATCGTTACGGCCGTCTGCGGACACCGTGTCCTCTATTCGACGGCTGGTGGCGAACAGCTCGATTCCGCCCTGATTGCCTCCGCTTATCCTGAACATTCCCCTCGACATGGCGCGAGAAAGGGACGAATGGCGCCATTCATGGCGCACTCGATTGTGAAAGGGGGTAATGTCTCTTCCGGTCCGGGTCGAGACAGTCCGGTCCCGCGAACTCCAGGAGGAAAAGTGGCCCAGAAGATCACGCTTGTCGACGATATCGACGGAACCCTTATCGATTCCGGTGACGGCGGTACCGTCCGCTTCAGCATCGAGGGCGCCAACTACGAGATCGATCTCGGCCCCGACAACATCGCCGAGCTCCACTCGGCGCTCGAGAAGTTCGTCTCGAGCGCCCGCCGCGTCGGCTCGCGCCCCGCGGCCGCCACGAGCGTCGCGACCGCCTCCAAGAGCGACCCCAAGCAGCTCAAGGCCATCCGCGAGTGGGCGAACGCCAACGGCCACCCCGTCTCCGACCGCGGACGCATCCCCTCCGAGGTCCAGGCCGCCTACCAGGCCGCCCACAAGTAGCGGCCGCCGGGCTCTCGGCCCGGTGAGACGCCGCATTCCCGGGCCTCGCGCCCGGTGAGCGGAAGGCCCCCGTGATCCGATCGCGGGGGCCTTCGCCGTGCCTGTCGCCGTGTCTGTCAGAACAGGCGCGTGTGGGAGTCGTCGGTGCCGCGCATGGCCTCGTAGTCGAGCACCACGCAGCGGATTCCGCGGTCCTCGGCGAGAGTCCGCGCCTGCGGCTTGATCTCCTGAGCGGCGAAGACTCCCGTCACCGGGAAGAGGTGCGGATCGCGATTCATCAGCTCGAGATAGCGGGTGAGCTGCTCCACTCCGTCGATCTCGCCGCGGCGCTTGATCTCGACGGCGACGGCGGCTCCCGAGGAATCGCGGGCGAGGATGTCGACCGGGCCGATCGCGGTCATGTACTCGCGCCGGACGAGAGTGTGCCCCTCTCCGAGGAGGCCGATCTGCTCAGCGAGAAGGCGCTGGAGATGCGACTCCACTCCGTCCTTCACGAGTCCCGGATCGACGCCGAGCTCGTGCGCCGAATCGTGCAGCACCTCGTGGATCGAGACGACGAGAGCGTCGCCGGTCTTGCGGTGCGCGACGGTCCACTGCTGCGTCACTCCCGCGGCGCGCGCCTCCTCGTCGGGCTCGCCCGTGATCAGCGTGCAGGGCGGGCTCATCCAGTTCAGCGGCTTGTAGGAGCCGCCGTCGGAGTGGATGAGGACGCTCCCGTCGGCCTTGACGAGCAGGAGGCGGGTGGCGAGCGGGAGGTGGGCGCTGAGACGGCCGGTGTAGTCGACGGAGCAGCGCGCGATGACGAGACGCACCCGTCGAGGATAGACGGCGCGGCTCCGGCGGGCTCCCGGCTCAGCGCGCGGCGACGGGAGGCCGGCGGCCGAGCGGAGGAGCGGGCGGCGGCACCGAGAGCGAGGCGCGCAGCGCGACCGCGAACTCGGCCGGCGCCTCCGCCCACGGGTGGTGGCCGCTCGACTCGATGACGGCCAGGCTCGCCTGCGGCAGGAGCGCGGTGAGCGCCTCCAGAGCGGCGACGCCCGTCACCGGATCGTCCTCGCCGCCGAGGACGACCGCGGGGCAGTCGAGGCGCTGCAGAGCGTCGCGGATCGCCGCGGTGTCGTCGGAGCCGGCGGGAGTCGTGTGACCGGCAGCCCGGTCGTCGATCCCGAGCCAGGCGGTGCCGGGGGCGATCAGGAGCAGGTGGGCGACGCGCTCGGGCGCGTCCACGGCGGCGAGCAGGACGGCGCGGCAGCCGGAGTCGTGCGCGGCGAGATCGAGCTCGTCGACGCCGAGGTGGCGGCGCAGGTCCTCCACGTCGGCGGCCGTCGTGGCCGGGGGAGCGGGAGGCAGCTCCGCGGAGCCGCCCACTCCGCGCGGGTGCAGCACGAGGACGCGGCGCGTGCAGGCGATCGAGGCGAACGAGCCGAGGTAGGAGGGGTGGCGCTCCGGCTCACCGGGGACGACCACCAGGGGCCGCCCCTGACCGGCTCCGTGCTCGTCGACGTGGAGCAGGGCGCCGTCGCGCGCTCGGTACCGCATCCGCTCCCCCTCCGCCGCCGTCCTGGGAAGCCTAGGGGGAGGCGCGCCGGGGCGCCCGGGCCCCACGGGGGCTTGCGGAGGCGCGTGGAGCGGGGCGGTCAGCTCCGTCGGCTGCGGGCGGCGGGGGAGGCGAGCCCGGCGACGACCACCAGGGCCAGCACCAGGAAGAGGGCGTTCAGCAGGCCGTAGTGCTCGCCGAGGAAGCCGATGGCCGGCGGTCCGACCAGGAACGCGACGTAGCCGAGCATCGCCACCGCGCTGACGCGGGCGGCCGAGTGCGGCCCCTCCGCCGCGGCCGACATGCCCACCGGGAAGCCGAGCGAGCAGCCCAGACCCCAGGCGACCGCGCCGACGACGACGAGCGCGTCGACCGGGGCGAGGATGAACAGCAGGATGCCGACGATCGCGAGCCCGGCGGAGGCGCGCAGCACCGGGACGCGGCCGAAGCGGTCGAGCACGGGCCCGCCGATCACGCGTCCGACGGTCATGGCGGCGACGAACACGCCGAACACGACGGCGGCGGTCGTCTTGTCGGTGCCGTGGCCGTCGACCATCGCCAGGGTCAGCCAGTCGTTCGCGGAGCCCTCGGCGAAGGCCATGCCCAGCATGATCAGGCCGATGAGGACGAGGCGGCCGTCGCGCCAGACGCCGAGGGAGGCGGCGACGCGCTCGCGGACCGGCGGCTTCACGGTGGTCGCCGCGCCGGAGGTGTCGAGCTCCTCGCGGACCGGGACGAAGCGGATCGCGATCACCGCGGTCACCGCGATCACCACGGCGATCGCGCCGAGGTGGACGGCGACGGGCACGGCCAGGGCGGAGGCGCCCGCGCCGATCAGCGCGCCGGCCACGGTGCCGAGGCTGAAGAAGGCGTGGAACAGCGGCAGGAGCGTCTTGCCGAAGGCCTTCTCGTTGGCCGCTCCCTCGACGTTCATCATCACGTCGACCGCTCCGTTGCCGAAGCCGAGCATCGCCATGCCGGCGAAGGCCGCGGGGAGGACGCCGATGACGTCGGCCGAGACGCCCAGCACCGCGAGCCCCGCCGCCGAGACGGTGAGGCCGAGCGCCATGCCGCGCCGGGCGCCGATCGCGCCCATGACCGGCGTCGAGAACGCGAGTCCGACGATCGCGCCGATCGACATCGAGAGGATCAGCAGGCCCACTCCGGCGGTCGAGAGCTGGAGCTCGTCGCGGATGGCGGGGGTGCGCGAGACCCAGGTGGCGATCGAGATCCCGCTGAGGACGAAGATCGTGAAGACGGCGTTGCGCCAGGCGACCAGCTGCGGGCGCGTGAGCGCGGACGTCGAGGTCATGGCGGTTCTCCTGGTGCGGGCGGGATCCGGACACCGGATCGAGAGGCACGGTCGAATCGATTCGAAGCGAGCCGGTCTAAGCTATCCGGAACCCCGGGGACGGTCAACCGACGACGAGCGCGCCGCCCCCACGAGGAGGAACGTGGAACCCCGCAAGAGCCCCCGGCCGACGCTCGCCCGCGTCGCGAGCCGGGCCGGAGTGTCCCCCTCCACCGCCTCGCTGGTCTTCAGCGGCTCCGGCCCCGTCTCGGAGGCCACGAAGGAGCGGGTGCTGCGCGCGGCGTCCGAGCTCGACTACGCCGGCCCCGACCCGCGGGCGCGCTCGCTCCGCCGCGGCCGCTCGGGGATCGTGGGGGTCGTCGTGGACGAGCGGATGCTGCACGCGTTCCGCGACCCGATCAAGATCGCCATGCTCGACGGGATCGCCGACGTGCTCGGCGGGGTCGACGCCGGGATCCTGCTGCTCACCGAGACCGGCGACGGCGCGGGCCTGCTGGCGACGGCCCCGGTCGACGCGATGATCCTGGTCGGCTGCAGCCCGTCGGTCGACGACTCCGTCGCCGTGCTGCGCCGCCGGGGGGTGCCGGTCGTCGTGGTCGAGGGCCTCTCGGAGCTGGGCGGCGCCGTGATCTCGCTCGACAACCGCGAGGCCAGCCGGACCCTCGCGGAGCACCTGCGCGAGCTCGGCCACGAGCGGGTCGCGGTGGTCGCGCTCCCGTTCGCGAAGGACCGCCGCCGCGGCGCGATCCCGGCCGGCTGGCGCTCGAGCCCCAGCATCACTCCGGTCGACCGCCTCCTCGGCGTGCAGGACGTCTTCCCGGAGGCGTCGGTCGTCGCCGCCGCGGCGAGCTCCGTCGACGAGGGCGTCGCCGCGGGCCGCACGCTGCTCGAGGGGGCGGAGCCGCCGACCGCGGTCGTCGCGCAGAGCGATCTGCTGGCCGCGGGCGTGATCCTCGCGGCGGAGGAGCGCGGGCTGCGCGTGCCCGAGGACCTCTCGGTGGTCGGCTTCGACGGCGTGCAGGTGCCCGGTCTCGCGGCCGAGTACGACCTCACGACGATGGCCCAGCCCGCGGTCGAGAAGGGCCGTGCGGCGGGACGGGCCGCGGTCGCGCTCCTGGCCGACGAGGAGGCGGAGGCGGTCTGCTTCCACGCCGTCTTCCACCGCGGGAACACCAGCGCACCGCCGCGCTGACCGGAGTTGTCCACAGGCTTCTCCACAGGGGAGGAGTGCGGTCAGCGGAGCCAGACGTCGCTGCGGACCCGGAGCCCGAGGGTGACCGCGCGGGCGCCGAGGAAGCCGACGGCGAAGGCGAGCCAGAGCGCGAGGAGGCGCCATTCGGCGGGCGCGGCGGGGGCGAGCAGGGCGAGCGGGACGAAGACGGCGAGGTTCGCGAGGCCGCTGAGCGCCAGGTAGCGGCCGTCGCCGGCGCCGATCAGCACGCCGTCGAGCACGAAGACGTAGCCGCCGAGCGGAGCGGTGAGGCCCACGACGGCGATCGCCGCGGGCAGCAGCCGCAGCACCTCCGGGTCGCTCGAGAAGACGTACGGCAGGACACCGCTCAGACCGGTGACCAGCGCTCCGAGCACTACACCCGCACCGATTCCCCAGGTCACACAGCGTTTCGTGACGGCTCGGGCCTGCTCGGCGTCGCCCGCGCCGAGGAGGCGGCCCAGCAGCGCCTGCGCGGCGATCGCCACCGCGTCGAGGGCGAAGGCGACCGTCGAGAACAGCGTCATCGCCACCTGGAAGGCGCCCAGCTCCTCCACCCCGAGCGAGGTGGCGGTCGCGACCGCGAGCAGGATCGCCGCGCGGAGGCTCGCTGTGCGCAGCAGCATCCAGCCGCCGGATCCCGCGGAGGAGGCCAGGCCCGCGAGGTGCGGCCGCAGCGGCGCGCCGACCCTCCGGGCGAGCCGCAGCGCGACTCCCGCGTAGGCCGCGAGCATGGCCCACTGCGCGATCACCGTCCCCAGTGCGGAGCCGGTTATCCCCAGGCCGGCCGGGTAGATCAGCACGGCGTTGAGAGCGGCGTTGAGAGCGAATCCGCCGGCGGCGATCACCAGCGGAGTGCGGGTGTCCTGGAAGCCGCGGAGGAGCCCGGTGAGCGCGAAGACGCCGAGCATGGCGGGGATCCCGGCCATGCTCACCGCCAGGTACCGCACGCCCGCCTCGGCCACAGCCGGCTCCGCGCCGAAGAGCGCCACGACGGCCGGAGCGGTCAGCGCGCCCACCACGGCGATGCCGGCGCCGAGGAGCAGGGCCAGCCAGCCGCCGTCGATCCCGGCCGCCACGGCCCTCCGCTCGTCGCCCTCGCCGAGGGCCCGGCCGACCCGCGGAGTGGTGCTGTACGCGAGGAAGACCATCAGGCCGACGATCGTCTGCAGCACCGTGCCGCCCAGCGCGAGCCCGGCGAGCGGGACGGCGCCGAGATGGCCGACCAGGGCGGAGTCGGTGAGCAGGAACAGCGGCTCGGCGACCAGCGAGCCCAGCGCCGGGACGGCGAGCCGGAGGATGCTGCGGTCGAGGGCGGAGGTCACCGCTCGACGCTAGCGGCTGCCGCAGCTCCGGGACGGGCGTACCGTGGGCGGGATGCAGCGCTTCGGGATCGGGCTGGCGGCCGTGGGCCGGCCGGCGTACATCACGGCAGGGCGCGACGACGACCTCGGCCCCGCGGCCGAGCGGAGCGTCGACGCGCTGCGCGAGCGCACGCACCTGCTGCTCGACGCGGCGTGGGACGCCGGCGTCCGCTTCCTCGACGCCGCGCGCTCCTACGGGCGGGCGGAGGAGTTCCTCGGCGGCTGGCTCGCCCGGCATCCGGAGCGGCGGGCGGCGCTCACGATCGAGTCGAAGTGGGGCTACGAGTACGTCGGCGGGTGGGCGATGGATGCGCCGGTCCACGAGCGCAAGGAGCACTCGGTCGCGATGCTCGACCGCCAGTGGCCGCTCACGCTCGACGCGCTCGGCTCGGCGCCCGACTCCTACCTCGTCCACTCGATCACTCCCGAGAGCCCGGCCCTCACCGACCGCCCGCTGCTGGACCGACTGCGCGGCCTCGCCGGCTCCGGAGTGCGCGTCGGCCTCTCCACCAGCGGACCCGAGCAGGCGCGCGTGATCGAGCTCGCCCGCGCGATCCCGGAGTCGCCGTTCAGCGCGGTCCAGAGCACCTGGAACCCGCTCGAGCAGTCCGCGGGCCGGGCGCTCGCCGCCGCGCACGACGACGGCTGGCTGGTGGTGGTCAAGGAGGCCCTCGCCAACGGGAGGCTCGTGGCGCACCCGATCGAGCACGCCGGCGCCGCGCCGGACGCCGTCGCCCTGGGGGCCGTCCTCGCGCAGCCCTGGGCCGACGTCGTGCTGAGCGGCGCGGCGACTCCGGAGCAGCTGCGGGCCAACCTGCGCGCGCAGCCCCGGGAGCTCCCGGACCTCCCGGCGCTCGCCGTGGATCCGGTCCGCTACTGGGCCGAGCGCTCCGCTCTCGACTGGACCTGAGAGCACTCGAACGAAGTGGTGCGTGCGCTCCGGCGCCGCACGGGATAGCGTTCCTCTCAGCGCCCCGTCTGCCCTCTCTGCGAGGGCTGGCGCGCGGATCGGCCCTCGTGATATCGCCCGAGGGGATCCGCCCCGGCCCGCCACCCCTCTTCGAGTGCGGGCGAATCGAGCTTTCGATTCTCAGGCGATCCGCAGGTTACGGGCGGGGTGACGGCAGTGCCAGAGGAAGCGGGGCGCGCGGGCTTAACGGGGGGTGACGCATCGGCGGGCTATGCCGGGGAGGCCGGACGGCCGTGGTCCGAGGGGTCGATCCGGATGGCGCACTCGAGGAGCTCGGCGCTCCTCCACAGGGCGCGGATCAGCGCGGGCATCCCCGGGAGCGATCGTCACGATCCCGAGCCCTCAGGACTCGGCGCCCCGCCGGACCCGCAGCCGCGTCTCCTCGAGGTCGAGCAGCGACTGGGCGTCGCGGAGGATGCGCTGCGGGTAGGCGCGGCGCGAGCGCGCGTCCAGCAGCGCCTCCCGCTCGGCCGCGACCACGGCGAGGCGCAGCGCTCGGTAGAGGCGGTGCGGAGTGTCCGCGACCGACCTCTCCGTGCCGCGCGAGCGCTCCCAGGCGGCCTCGGAGCGGAGGAACGACGTCTGCCGCACCCGCTCCAGGACGTCCGGAGCAACGCCGTCGGCGCCCTCGACGGCGTCGCCCGGGTGCTCCAGCACCGAGAGGCCCTTCTCGGTGATCTCGTCGAGCAGGCCCGCGAGCGCCCGCTGGTCCTCGGGCACGTCGATCCCGCGGATGCCCAGCGCGCGGATCAGCAGCGGCAGCGTGCTGCCCTGGATCAGGAGGGTCGCGACGGCCACGGTGAAGGCGATCAGCACGAGCTGCGGACGGTACGGGATGTCCTCGGGCAGCGACTGCGCGGCCGCGAGGGTCACCACTCCGCGCATCCCGGACCAGCCGAGCACCAGACCGCCGCGCCAGCCGATGCCGTTGCGGCTGAAGTGCCGGTAGTCGCTGCGCCGCAGCAGGTAGCGCCGCTTCGCCCGGCCGCGCTCCTCCTTCGGCAGCTCCTGCGCCTCGGGCGACTCGAGCAGCTCCTTCTGCTCGCGGGCCCGGCGCTCGGCCCGGCGGGTCTGCCAGCGCTCGCCGAGGAGGACCGGGCCGACCCAGAGGAAGCGCACGACGATCAGCCCGACCACCGCGATCAGGCCGATCCCGACCGCTCCGGGCACGGAGAGGCGTGCGCTGTCGGCGTCGTGGATCAGCGAGCGGATCTCGAGCCCGATCAGCAGGAACACGCCGTTCTCGAGCAGGAACTGCACGGTCCGCCAGTTGATCCGGTCGTTCACCCGCGACTGCGCGGTGAAGGCGCGGGAGGAGGCGTGCCCGGTGTGCAGGCCGGCGACGACCACGGCGAGCACGCCCGAGGCGCCCAGGCCCTCGGCGGGGATGAACGCGACGAAGGGGACGATGAAGGAGAGGACGGTGTTGAGCACCGGGTCCTCGAGCCGCGAGCGGACGAAGACGGTGACGACGCTGGCCACGAACCCGACCACGACGGCCACGACGACCGCGTAGAGGAAGTCGCCGATCGCGGCCCACGGCGTCGCGAGCGTCCCGGCGGCGGCGGCGAGGGCCGAGCGGAGGAGCACCAGCGCGGTCGCGTCGTTGATCAGCCCCTCGCCCTCGAGCAGGGTGAGCAGACGCGGCGGGAGGCCGAGCCGCCGGCCGACCGAGGTCGCGGCGACCGCATCGGGCGGGCTGATGATCGCGCCCACGGCGATCGCCAGGCCCAGCCCGAGCTCGGGGAGGAGGAGGAAGAGGAGCGCGCCGACGCCGGCCGCCGAGATCAGCACCAGAACGACCGACAGGCCGGTGATGGTGGTGAGGTTCCGGCGGAAGTCGATGAACGGGACGCTGAGCGCCGCCGCGTACAGCAGCGGCGGCAGCACGCCGTCGAGCACCCACTCGTGAGGGACGACCACCTCCGGAACCCCGGGGATGTACGAGAGGCCGACGCCGGCGAGCACGAGGACGATCGGGGCGGCGACGCCGAGGCGCCGCGAGAAGACGGCGACCGCGACGAGGACCGAGACGCCGACGATCGCGGCGATGCCCAGCTCCATCAGCGGAGGCTCTCGAGGGCGCAGAAGGGCATGGTCTCGTCTCCAGGGGGTGGCGGGCGATCGCCCGCCACCCCCTGGAGACGAGACCATGCCCTTCTGCGCCCTCGAG
>NZ_PSWH01000030.1:0-43662 GCF_002932105.1 Rathayibacter sp. AY1C1
CACTCCCCCAGCAGCTCCCGCTCCCGCTCCTCCCCCAGCCCGGTGACGGGGTACCTCGGTCAGAGCGCGGAAGAAGTTTCGCTTCGTGCCCGCCAGGCAGCCGCTCGCCCGATGCGGGCCAGCTGAGCGAGCATCTCGCCCGGCGGCCTCGTGACATCGATCCGCACCGGCTCGACGCGGTGACGCGAGATGGTCTCGACACGACGACGTCGACCCCGCTCGCCTGTCCCCCCTAGAACGACCGGGTCGAGCGGGGTAGCCCCCATCCGTGGTCACTCGTCCCGCTCGGCTGGGTCGCTCCTTTGCGACGGCGCGTCGAAAGGCGCGGTCTGAGCCGCATCGTCTTCGCCCTGCGATCCATTCGCGCGACGACGCAAGGCGCCTTCTGCGAGGCGGATGGAGAGGTCGTCTGTCGCTGCTCGGCCACGAGTCACCGCCTCGTCGCCGAAGCGACGGGCTGCATCGAATCCTTCAGCGCCCGTCTCGAGGACCTTGTCGCGGGCGTCGGCCACAGCGGCGAACCAGCCCCTGGCCTTCATCGAGTCGCGGAGACGTTCAAGGCCGACGTGGAGGTGGAAGTCGACCACACCGCTCGCGAGGCGGTCGCTCGATTCGACAACAGCACGGGCGCCGAGCGGATTCAACAGAACTCGCGCATTTGCACTGCCCGCAGCCGAGTCCATACGAGCGATCAGGCGCTCCGTGCTGCGAGCGATCGTGTCGAGCCGGTTCTTCCGAGCAGTCTGCAGGCCGATGCGGTGCTCATCGAGATCGTCCGCAGCCGAATCCAGGACTCGATCGATCTCGAGAATCGCGGTCGATTCCTGCAGCTGTATGCATCGGGCGAGCACGGCGAGCCACTCGCGGACCTTCGGCTCGGCCTCCCGGGTCGCCTTCGCGATGTCTCCCAGTTTCGTCGTCCGCTCGAGCTTCTCGGCCAGGGCGTCGAGCTGTCGCAGGGCGTAGGCCTGAGTGCGTGCGAGGGTCAAAGTGGTCGACTGCACTTTAGACCACGTGACCTCGGACACCCGACGAGTCCGCTCGCGAATGGTCATCGCCTCCTCGATCACGAGGTCGACGCCGATCATGTCGGCCAGTACGGCGTCCTTCTGGTTGCGGAGAAGATCGTCCACCTTCTCGTCGATCGTCGCGAGATAGTCGTTTATCTCGTCGATCGACTGCTGCATGGAAGCTTGCGCCATCATCCCCGCCACGCTCGACAACGCTGCCGGGTTGGTCAGGAGCGCCCCGGGGCCGGTCTGCGCGAACTGGACGATGCTCTTGATCCGGCCGTCCTTGCCCTGCACGACACCCATCGCGAGTCCGCTCTTGGAGTTCACCATGTGGCCGTGCTTCCGCAGCGCAGTGGCGGATTGCTCGGTCAGTTTCACCCATCGACCGGAACCGGCCGAGATCGCGGCCGCTGCCTGCACTACGCCCGCCGCCGCGCCGGCTGCCGGTCGGAGGCGCTCGAGTCCAAGGTCCTTCGATTCGAGACCCTCCGAATGCAGAAATCGGTCCACAGCCGAAGGCTCTCCGATCACGGCTATGCCGTCAGCGTCCTCGATCAGCTGAATGTCGTCGTCCATAGTCGGCTCCTGTCGGTTCGATCGCGCTCCTCTGGGAACACATGATGCTCATCCCACCATGTGCTCGGATCGGAGGAGAAGTGGGCCACGGCGCGGGCGGAAGATGACTGTCGGCTCACGAAGGATTGCTCCGTCACTCGTTACGGCGGTCCCGGGATCCACGCGAGAAAAGCTGTCAGCGCGGGGCAGGACTCCCGGCGTCAGCGGAACCACGCGAGCCCGGCACACGCCCGGTCCCCGTCACGACGCCGCGCACCCCGCCGACGTCAGCGCCCCAGCACCCCCGCGTACACCGCGAGGTACTCGTCGACCATCCGGTCCACCGCGAAGCGGCGGCGAGCCGTCTCTCGCACGGCCGCGCGGTCGAGGAGTCCGACCCGCTCGACCGCGGCGACCGCCTCCGACAGGGAGCCCACCGCGTACCCGGTGACGCTCTCGTCGATGACCTCCGCCATCGATCCGCGGCGGTACGCGATCACCGGCGTCCCGCACGCCATCGCCTCGACGACGGAGAGGCCGAACGGCTCGTCGAAGCCGATCGGATGCAGGAGCGCGAGCGCCCCGCCGAGCACGAGGGCGCGCTCCTCCGGCCCGACCGAGCCGCGGTAGACGACGCGCGTCCCGTCGACGAGCGGCTCGACCTCCTCGCGCCAGTAGCGCTCGTCCTGCACGATGCCGCAGATGAGGAGGCGGCGCCTGGCCACGGCGGCGATCCGGATCGCCTCCGCCGTGCCCTTGTCGGGGTGGATCCGGCCGAGGATCACGAGGTCCTCTCCTCCGGATCCGGCGGGGAAGCCGTCCACGTCGATCCCGTGGTGCACCGTCGCCGCGTAGTCGAGCTCGGGGGAGCGGTCGCTGTCCGAGATCGACACCAGGTGCTCGGTGCGCGGGTGCCGCAGCGCCTCGCGGTAGGCGGGCAGGATCTCGGGCCCGGAGAAGCCGTGCACCGTCGTCACCAGGAATACGGCCGCGGCGGCGTCGACGTCGACGCAGCGGCGGATCAGGAGGCCGGCGCCGCGAGTGGCGTCCTCGCGGCCGTGCCCGGCGGGGAGGACCTACTCGAGGAGGAAGGCGCGCCCGTTGATCAGCAGCGTGTCGCCGTCGGTCGCGGCGAGAACGCCGAATTCGTCGACGGAGCGGGTGGAGTCCCCGGCGGTGTCCGAGGTCGCGGCGACAGCGGGAGTGGCTGCGGCGGCGGTGAGGAGGAGCCCGCAGGCGAGTGCGGTGATCACGGTCGTGCGGTTCATCGGCGTCGTCCTTGGCGTCGTGGTGGGCCGCTTCTCGTGGAGGCGGCGGGAACTGATTCGAGCCTAGGGCGCCGAGCCCGTCAACGCCCTGGGTCGTTCCTTGGGTTCAGCTATGAAGTACCGTGCAGCCATGCCCTGGGGACGCCTCTACTTCGCCGTGCAGGCGCTCGGCGGAGCGGCTTGGTGGGTCGCCGTGGCGCTCGTCCCCGCCGTGCGGATCGCGACGCTCGGCAGCCTCGATCCCGTCCCTGTCGCGGCTCTCGACCTCCCGCTGTTCGTCGGCGCCTCCGCTCTCGCCGCCGCCGGGATCCGCTGGGCGGCCGTCACCGCGACGGCCTGGACGCTCCTCGTCGCGGTCGCCCTGGCCGTCTGGGCCACCCTGACGGGGGAGGCGGGCTGGGGCGTCGTCGCGATGCTCGCCGCGGCGGGCGGCTCCGTCGTCGCGGCGTGCCTGCTCCTGCTCGGCCGGGTGCCCACGCGCTGGATCGCCTCCGGTCCCTTCTCCTTCCGGGTCGCGACCGCGGGCCGCCGACCCGGATCGCACCTCGCCGCGACCCTCGGGCAGATCGCGGTGTTCTGGGGTGGCGCGCTGGTCGTCGTCCCGCTGGTGATCGCCGCGCTGGAGGAGCGCTGGGGCGTGGGCCTCGGAGCGGCGCCGCCCGCGGTCGTCGGCGTCGGCGTCCTGCTGCTGGTCGCGGCGAGCGCGCTCGGGATCTGGTCGGGGCTCACGATGTCGCTCCTCGGCGACGGCACGCCGCTGCCGATCGCGATGACCAACCGGCTGGTGATCGCCGGCCCCTACCGCTGGGTCCGCAACCCGATGGCGGTCGCCGGCATCGTGCAGGGAGCGGCGGTCGGGCTGCTGCTCTCGTCGTGGCTGGTCGTGCTGTACGCGCTCCTCGGCGCCGTCGTCTGGAACCAGGCCGTGCGCCCGCTGGAGGAGGCGGACCTCGCCGCCCGCTTCGGCGCCGACTTCGAGCGCTACCGCTCGCGCGTCCGCTGCTGGGTGCCCCGCCGCCCGGAGCCACTGCCGCGCCGGGGGTAGCCGCCGCCGCGGTGCGCTCGTCGAGGCGTTCCGCTCCCGCCGGGACACCGCCGCCAGGCCGGCGTCTCGCCGACGAGGGCGGTGTCTCGAGGTGACGGACGCGCCTCTCGGGACGGCGACGCGCCTCGCCCGCCGACCCCGTCACTCCGCGGTGCGCCCGCGCCCCACCACCGCGGCGACCAGCCCCGCCGAGACCGCGGCCAGCGCGACCAGCACCCCGCCCACGCCGACTGCCCCCGCCACGAGCGGAGTCGCGAGCGCCAGCGCGACACCGGGGAGAGCCAGCCGCGCGGGCATCGGCTGGTGCTCGCCGAGCGGCGCGTGCACCGCCCACAGGATCAGGACGAAGACCGCGACCGGGACCGCGACGGCCGCGCCGATCACCGTGTCGGACGCCTCGAGGTGGCCCGCGGTCGCGGCGACGGCCGCTTCCAGCCCGGATCCCAGCGCCGCGAGGGCCGCGAACGCCGCGAAGTGCGCGTAGCCCCAGCGGTAGGAGAGGCCGCGCCGCCGCTCCAGCAGCTCGCCGGAGGGATGCGAGAACGACAGCCACCACAGCGCGAACACGATCACCAGCCCGCAGGCCGCGACCAGCACGAGCGAGGTGCTGACGCCCGCCTCCGTCACCGCCCGCTGCACGCCCATCACCGCCGCGAGGACGCCCTCGCCGAGCAGGATGATCGTGAAGAGCCCGTACCGCTCGGCGACGTGGTGCGGATGCCAGTTCGCGTCCCCCGCCCGCTGCGCCCAGAGGGGCACCGCCAGCTCGCAGGCGACCAGGAGCAGGAAGCTCACCACCCCGACCTCCTCGGGCAGGAGCAGCCGCAGCAGCCAGCCGACCTGCACGATCGAGAAGCCGACGGCGTTGCGCACGGCGGAGGTGCGGTGCTCCGGAGTGGACACGGCGACGCGGATCCACTGGCTCACCAGCGCGAACCGCATGATCGCGTAGCCGATGGTGATCGCCCGGTAGTCGCCGTCCTCGAAGCCGGCCGGCACTCCCGCCGCGAGCACCAGGACGCCGCCCATCTGGGCGAGGGTCAGCAGCCGGTAGGGCACGTCGTCGGTGTCGTACCCGGAGGCGAACCAGGTGAAGTTCATCCACGCCCACCAGATGGCGAAGAACACCATGCCGAAGGGGAGGAGCCCCTCGGCGAGGTGCCCCTCCTCGGTCGCGTGGGCGAGCTGCTGGGCGATCTGCGCGATCGCGACGACGAAGGTCAGGTCGACGAGCAGCTCGAGCGGACTCGAGACGCGGTGCGCCTCGTCGATCGCGCGCGGCTGCATCCGCACGCGGAGGGGGTGCGCGGGGGAGGCGGGCATGCGCTCATCCTGCACCCGGAGGGCTTCTGCGCGAGTGCCGCGCCCGCCTCCCGCGACCCTCGGCGCGCGCCCTCGCATCGAGCGTCCAGAAGTCGTCGCACTCGAGCGCGAGTGCGACGACGATCGGACACTCGCGGACGGCCGGACCTCGCCAGGTCGGGCGCAGTCGACACCGCGAGCAGGCAGGAGTCGCGGTACTCGCGCTCCCGTACGGCCACTTCTGGGTTCTCGTGCGCCCCGGGCGACACCCGGCGGCCCCGCGCCCGCGGCCCGCGCCGGCCCGCGCAGGACCCCCGCCTACGATGGGTCGGGATGTCCCCCGAATCCGCGCTCGCCGCCCCGACCCGCGCGTCCCCGGGCGCCCGGCGGTCGCGGCGCGGGCCGCTCCTCGGGCTCGCCCTGGTCGCCGTCCTCGTGGCGACGCGCCTGCTCGCCCCGGACGCGGCGGGCGACGCCCTCTCGGACGCGGTGCGCGACTTCCTCACCCTCTCGATCAGCGTCGTCATCGAATCGCTGCCGTTCGTGTTCCTCGGCATCGTCCTCTCGATCGCGGTGCAGCTGTGGGTGCCCGAGGCCGTGCTGCTGAGGGTCCTGCCGAAGCGGGCGCTCCCGCGGCGGCTCGTGATCTCGCTGCTCGGCGTGCTCCTCCCGGTCTGCGAGTGCGGCAACGTGCCGCTCGCGCGCGGGCTGATCGTCAAGGGCCTCTCGGTATCGGAGTCGATGACGTTCCTCCTCGCCGCGCCGATCGTGAATCCGATCACCATCGTCACGACCTACCAGGCCTTCGGCTGGGCCGACGGGATCCTCGTCTGGCGCATCGTCGGCGGCTTCGCGATCGCGAACCTCGTCGGCTGGATCTTCAGCCGCCACTCCGAGCCGATGAGCCTGCTCACCGACCGCTTCCGCGCGGCGTGCGAGGCGGGCGAGCGGCCGTCCCGCTCCCTCCGCGACCGCTCCCGGCGCAGCGTGCTGCTGTTCGCCGAGGAGACCGGGGCGATGATGCCGGCGCTGTTCGTCGGCGCCGCCATCGCGGGGCTGATCCAGGTCGGCGTCTCGCGCGACGTGCTGACCACGCTCGGCGGCGACCCGCTCTGGTCGGTGCTGGCGCTGATGGTGCTCGCCTTCGTCATCTCGATCTGCTCGAACGTCGACGCGTTCTTCGTGCTCTCGTTCGGCTCCACGTTCCTGCCGGGAGGCATCATCGCGTTCCTCGTCTTCGGTCCGATGATCGACGTCAAGATGCTCGCGCTGCTGCGCACCACGTTCTCGGCCGCGACGCTGGTGCGCGTCACCGTGCTGGTCGCCCTCGCCGCGGCCGTGCTGGGACTGGCGGTGAACTATGCGCTCTGAGCGCCTCCTCGCCCGCTGGAAGGGCGTCGTCCTCAGCCTGATCGGCGTCGTCTCGACCCTGTGGCTCGCGGCGACCGGTCGGCTCGGCCTCTACATCCACCCCCGCTACTTCGAGTTCTCGGTGGTGCTCGCGGTGATCGCCGGAGTGCTGCTGATCGCGGCGTTCGCGGTCGTGCCGGGCGCCGAGGAGGACGCCCACGAGCACGAGCACGAGGACGACGTCGAGCACCTCCACGCCCCCGCACCCGCCCGCCCCTGGCGCCGGGTGGTCGCGGTCGCGGCCGGAGTCGCGGTGATCGCCTCCGCCGCCGTCGCCCTGCTCGTGCTGCCGCCGGCCGCCCTCACCGCCTCGACCGCGACGCAGCGCGAGGTCAACACCAGCGCCGTCGACGCCTCCGTAACCGCCGCGGCGCCCACCGGCGACACGGCCTCCTTCAGCGTGCGCGACTGGGCGACCCTGCTGCGCCAGGGCGCGAGCGAGCAGTTCCTCGCCGGCCGCACGGCTACGGTGAGCGGATTCGTGACCCCCGACGCCTCCGACCCCGAGAACGTCTTCTACATCGCCCGCTTCGTCGTCACCTGCTGCGCGGTGGACGCGCAGCCGGTGGGCGTGCCGGTCTACCAGGCCGGCTGGGCCGACACCTGGTCGGAGGGGCAGTGGCTGGAGGCGAGCGGCGGCTTCGGCGCGAACCCGAGCGTCACCAGCGCCGAGGCGGTCGTGCTGGAGCCGGAGGCGCTCACTCCGATCGACGAGCCGGCGATGCCGTATGTCTACTGAGCGCGGCGCGAATCCTGAGCGCGGCGCGTCTCCTGAGCGCGGCGCGTCTCTCGAGCCCGGCGCGTCTCCCGGCGGCGGCACGTCGGCGCAGAGCGGGCGACGGGCCGGAGGCGGTGCGCGGCGGGCTCCCGGCCTCGACTCCGCAGGCGCCTCCCGCTTCCCGCGGCTCTTCTGGGCGGTTGTCGCGGTGCTCGTCCTCGCGGTCGGAGGCCTGACCGCCGCCACCGTCGCGAAGGTGCCCCGGGTCGCCTCCCTCGAGGTCAGCACCGACGGCGTGGTCGAGCGCGACGGCTCCCGAGCCCGCCTGCACCTCGACCAGGCGCTCGAGCCCGACGCGCTCGACCGCGTCCGCGTCGCCCCGGACGCCCCGCACACCACCGAGCTCGACGGCGGCGTGCTCACCGTCACCTTCACCGACACCCTCCGCTACGCCACCCGCTACGAGATCGGGATCGACGACGCCCGCAGCGCCGCGACCGGCTCGGCCGCCGACGTCTCCGCCTCCTTCACCACGAAGGACCCCGACCTCTTCACCCTCGACCGCACCGCCGACGACCCCTCGCAGCCCGACGCCGTCCGCGTCCGCCCGCTCTCCGGAGGCGACGCCCGGGTCCTCGTCGCGGCCGACCGGATCCAGGACTACGCCGTCGTCGGCCCGGTGCTGGTCGTCGTGACCATCGAGCCGGACGACACGAACCTCCTCCGCACGGTCACGCTCGACACCGGCTCCGAGGGCGTGATCCCGCTCCCCGGCCCCGGGACCGTGCGCGAGCTGCACTCCTCGCCCGAGAAGGGCGTGCTCGGCTGGACCTTCACCGGGCAGGCGCCGTCGGGCCCGCTCGACCGCGCCCTCTACTCCTACGACCTCACCGACCAGAAGGCCGAGGCGGTCCCCGTGCTCGGGATCGACGGCGGGCCGCTGCGGGCGCGCGACTGGATGTTCGTGCCCGGCACCACCTCCGTCGTCACCCACTCGCTCGACGACACGGTGCTCCTGCTCGACCTGCTGACGCCCGGCTCGATCAGCCCGCTCGGGCAGCACGCGGAGCTGCGCGGATTCGTGCCCGGCGCGAACCGGCTCGTGGTCGCCGATCCGGAGTCGGGCTCGCTGATCGACCTGGCCGACGGCTCGGTCGAGACGCTCGCCCTCCCGCCGGCGGACGTGAGCGCGACCGCGTCGCCCGTGCAGATCCTGCTCCTCGACTCCGGGAGCTACGTCGAGCTCGAGGCCGAGTACGCGCCGGAGACGGGGGCGACCCAGTACTCCGTCGTCCGCGTCGACGCGTCCGGCACCTCGGAGGTGTTCCGCACCTCGCCGACGGGGCGCATCCGCGGCGTCTGCCTCTCGCCGAACGGGCAGTACCTCGCCGTCGAGACCGTCTCGGTCGAGGGTCGGCCGGACGACTACCCGGGCGAGCCGGGCTTCAGCGCGACCTCGACCGTGCTCGTCGACCTCGGCACCGGCGACACCGCGCGCAGCGTCAACGGACGCTCGCGCGACTGGTGCGCGTAGGGGCCGGGCCGACGACCGGCTCGTCCACCTGACTGATTGCTGGCGGTTCGGAAGTACCGGATCGTTCAGCAGATCATCGAGAACGACCAGCGCGCCGATCTGAGCGTCGCGGACCGCACCGCCGCGTGGGCGCAGCTCGCGTTCGAGGGCGTGTCCGCCGCAGCGATCGCCAAGCGCACCGGCACCAAGACCGACGCGGTTAAGAAGGGGCTTGCGGTCGCGGAGTCCGGCTCGAGCCGGTCCCCGCCCCCTCCTCTTCTCCCACTGCTGCACAGGAAGGCCTGACCATTACCACCACGACCACCGCACCCCGCCCCGCCCACCGCTTCGACCCGTACCAGGAGTGATCGACCTCGAAATCGGATCGCTTTCCACGGCTGGGGGACCGACGACGAGAACGACGACCACCCTCGACGCTATCGACTGCGCCGACGGCCCACACGAGATCGATCCCGCGTCGCTCGGTGAGAAGCCGATTTCGAGTGTCGACGCCACCCCATCGGACGCGGACAACGACACCGTCTGGGTCCTCACAGTGCGCGGAGACCGGGATCCCTCCTGACATCGGCGGGACTTCTCGACGCGCTCGGCCGGTGTCGTCCTCAAGCGCGTCTCGGCTCTGCTGTCCAGTACGGAAATCGTCCTACGGCCGGCCGAGTTCAGCTAGTCGACGGTCATAGCGGGCCAGTTCGGCACGCATCTGCTCGATCGACCTCGGCGTGAAACGCCTCACCTGCATGTCGAGGATCGCATCGGCCACGACGTCGCTGGTCCCGAATGCTGCGGCAACGGCCGCCCTCTCGTCGTCGCGACCTCCCGAGACGCTCGCGCACACCCGGAACAGCTTCTCGGGGTTCTCGATGGCTCTGATGCAGGCGTTGATGATCTCGGTACTCATCACGAGATTCTGACGTTCGCTGTCGTCGTCCATGCGGTCACCGTACCGGCCGAAGCGACCTGCCTCCGGGCGGCGACGGCCTCGCGGCGGGGCGGACGTTCTCGGCGCTCCAGTCGGTCGGGTCGTCGCGGGGATCGCGAGGCCGGGCTTCATGGCGACGACGATGTCCGCGTTCTCGAGGTCCTCCACTGTGACGGCGCGGGGGGTGCGGTCGCTGATGTCGAGACCGAGCTCCGCGACGGTCGCGGCAATCGCGGGGTTCACTGTGTCTGCGGGGGACAGCCCGGCGGTGGTGGCGGTGTAGCGGTCGCCGGCGAGTACTTCGAACACGCCGGCCGCTCCCAACTCGGCGCCCGCGGTCAGCCGAAGCACCAGCATCGCCTGCACGATCCACCTCACCCGGAAAGGGGACTTAGTTAGACCGTCTAGAAAATCTAGGCTGTGACCGCTCGATCGGCGATCCCTGGCTGCTGGTCGTTCGAGGTTGGCGCGCGTGCGGCCAACCGGCAGCGAGGGGTGCACCGACCCGAACGGTTGCACCCCTCGCTGTAATTGTGAAGCCACCAGAGCCCGTTGACGAGAGGGCCCGGAGGCGCCGAGACATTTTCGAGGGTCGATGCCGGTGAGGGTCAGGCGAAAGCGCTGCCCGCCAGCGGATGCGCGAGCAGGATCCCCGCGATGAGGACGAGTGCGGCGCTCGGCAGCACGAACTCGACGGGGCGTTTTCCGTGGCGGCTCAGCGCGGAGGGCGCCAGATGGATGAGCACGCCGACCGTGAGCAGGACGGCGCACGTGAGAAGACCCCATCCGCCGATGAAGAGCAGACTGACTCCCGGGCCACCCGACTCGGGGATCCCGTACCAGACGGCGTCCGCGATCCAGAGTGTCGCGGCGGCGACGCCGGTTGACGCGAGAGCGACCCAGGACACAACGGAGCTAGAGCCGGTCGAGGTCGATCTCCTGGTGTCCACCTGCCGAACGCTAGGGCAGCCGACGGCGCTGGACAACGAAGCCGGAATGAACAAGAGGTGGACGTGAATCCGTCCGGCGACGGACGGCGGTGCCCCTTCAAGGAGTTGCCGGTGGACTCCCGAGCGCAGCGTCGTCGTGTCTCGTTGCCCTGCGGTCGGGGATCGAGGAGCGGGGAGGGGGAGGCGCCGGCTGGGGGACCGACAGGTCGGCTTCGCTTGCAGTTCCCGCAGCGGAGGATCGCCATGCTCACCGGCGGTGCCGACTCGCTGCCCGTGAGGGGAGCTCTCGCTGAGCTGGCGGATGAGCCGATCGGCGATCGGGTTCAGCCGGTGAGCCGGCGGACCTGTTCAGCGGAGAGCTGGCGGTCGGCGAAGAGCACGACTCGTGCGGTCGGGTCTGGGCTGTGCGCGTCCGGACCCTCCCATCTGAGCGCGAGGCCGAGTCGTTCGATGGTGCGGCGGGAGCGTGCGTTGCGTTCTGCGACGACCGCGGTGATGGGCAGCTCCGGTCGGAGGCGGTGGGCGAGTTCGATGCCGGCAAGGGCGACTTCCTGCGCGTAGCCCTTGCTCCAGTGGTCGGGGTGGAGGGTGAACGCCACATTCCAGGCTGCATCGGAGAGCAGAGTGCATCCACCCATTCCGATCAGATCACGGCTGTCGATGGGGGAGTCGCGCCGCCGGATCACCCAGCTGCTGAGTCCGTCCCGTGTCCACTGGGTCCTTCGATACGCGATCACGGCCCGGGTCTGATCGGCGGAGAGATGGAGGAGGAGCGGATCCTCTTCCGCGATCCGCGGATCGGTGTATAGGCGGAACAGCTCGTCCAGGTCGGTCTCGGCGGGCCGGCACAGTCGGAGCCGGTCGGTGAGCACGTCGAGGTCCCGTGGGGCACAGGCCTGTCCGTCGCTCACGCTCATGGGATGAGGTTGCCATGACCCGACCGCTCGACCAGCGTTGAGTGCGCATGTGATCCGGTCGCGCGAGGTGGCCCGTACGGGGATCGGTGGCCGGAGGTCCTCAGTTGCTGACGTGAGTCAGAGTCCGCGCGTACTCGATCATCGGATGACCACCGAGCGGATGCGGCGCGGGATCCCCGTGAGGCTCGAAGCCGGACGCCTTGTAAAGCCCTTCCGCCCGATCGTTTCCGGCGCGGACGTGCAGCTTCAGGACGAGGTAGCCGAGCTGAGAGGCGGATTGGACCGCGTCGTCGAGCAGTGTCCGGCCGAGCCCGCGCCCTGTCTCGCTCGGTGCGACGGCGAGCAGTTCGAGCAGCGCACTGTGTCGGCCCGGACCATCGCCCGTGTCGACGGTGAGAGCGAACCCGAGGGGATCCGAGCCGATGACGGCGAACCGAACGAGAGGCCGGTGGAACTTCGCTCGAGCCCTCTCGGCGACCGCGTCGTCCTGACTGCATCCGTCTCGTGCTCTGAGTGCCTCCAGCCAGAGGTCGATGCAGGGCCCGCGATCGTCAGGCGAACCGGCTCGGATCTTCATGCGCTGAGGCTATCGAGGCAGCCATCGGACATGTTCCGAATCCGAGTCGCGTCCTCGTTGTGGACGCCGGCTCGCCGGCTGACGCTGGACAGCAGCTCGCCGAGGCGTGGTCGTGTCACCGAACGAGACGTCGGGCGAAGGACCGGCACATGCTCCGAGGGGCGGGCGTGCGCGAGGAGCGATTCGTACAGTGGAGGTATGAGTGTGATGAAGGAGACGGGTACCGCGCGGCGGAGCGGACGAGGGTGGACGCGGGCTGCGTTCGTGCTGGGCGTTCTCGCCGTCGTGTCCTACGCCGTCGGATACCTGGCGGTGGCCCACCTGTGGGTGGGCGATCCCCTGGTCATCGGAGTCGCGACCACGCTGCAGTACCTTCTCCCGCTGGCCGGCGTCCTCGTCGCTCATCAGGCGCGACGACACGTCGGTCCTCGCTGGGAGTCGACGGTGGGACTCGTGCTCTCCTACCTCTTCCTGGCCTTTGCCGTGGTGCCGGTCGTCATCGGCTTGGCCGGACTGCTGCTGGCACGCTGATCGATCGACGACCCGGATCATTCAGCGGTTCACGCGATTCGCGGCCGTCTGAACGATCGGCAGCTTCTTCGCACGAAGGGTGGCGGCGAGGAGCCAGCCGAGGAGGGAAGCGATTCCTGCCGTGACTGCATATTCCGTGATGAGGCCCGCGGAGGAGGGCCAGGTCGCGTTTCCCGACGCGAGTACCAGCGCGGTGGAGGCGGCGGCGCCGATCACGAGTCCCAGACCCAGGAACGCGGCCGCCCGCCCGACGCGCGGGGTGCGGCGTGTCCGCCGGTCGAGCCAGAGACTCGAGGGAAGCCATAGGAGTGCGCCCGCGACAGTGAACGCAGCTGCCGTGCCCGCGATGAGCCCTGCTGCGGACCCGCCCGATACATCCCAGCTGCCCACAGTTCGCAGCAGCGCAAGGACCGCAACGGCAGGCCACGCCAGAATGCCCCATGCCAGTTCTCGTGTTTCCATGAGCATCATGGTCCGGCACGTCGGTGAACACGCCATGAATCAGAACGTTCAGCACTCCACGATTATGTGTTCCGTAAGGGGATGGTTGAGCGGGCCATCTTCGTCGTCCGCGTGGACTCATCCCTCCACAGGACCGGGGCACGTCTCGGTGCTGAAATCGGAGGTTGCGGTGGTTGCGTCCGGGCAGAGGCCGGTGGTCCAACCGTGATCATCCGCGTAGGAGTTGTATTCGTTTGTCAGAGAGAAGACGATCCCTGCGTTCCAGGGTGCCGTGTAGGCGAAAGAGACGACGGGATCCCCTTCATCCGTGAGAGAACTCCAGGCGAGCTCCGCCTCCTCGCCCGCTGCTGCTGCCGTGTCGAGGCATGCGACCGCGTTGATGGGCACGAGCTCGGTTTGATCAAGCACGAACTCTCCGCAGGTATCGGCAGCGTTGCCTTCCTGCACGATCAGCGGCGCGTCGCGCAACGCGCGAGCTGCCCGGATCGGATCACCCTCCGGAGCTGGTGAACCTGAGCACGCGGCGAGCATCAGTGCGCCAGCAGCAATGAGCGCCGTAGCGGCGCAATGCCGTCCCGCCATTCCCTCGCCTGTTCGTTTCACGGCGCCACCGTACTCAAGACCGCGCCTTTGTCTACTTGCAACCGGCAGGCGGGGCCGGCACCGTCCCGTATCGGGATGGTTCACCGGGCCGATCTGGTGCCCGGCCGTGGAAGACTCGTTGGGCCGACGACAGCGGAGCGTGACGCCAGTGACTTCAGTAGTGAGCCTCATCCGCTCCAACAGCCTCTCCGGCGCAGCGCAGTATGCGTACGCCGCGACAGTTCCCGCCGGCTCGCGCATGATCTTCCTCGCCGGAGATGTTGCACTGGACGCGGTAGATCCCCTGCCCCGGAGTTGCCGTCACTTCGTCCCTAGTCTTTTCCTATGAACGCATCGAGCTCATTGCCCTCTCTTGACGGTTACCGCTTCGCGGCTGTCCGCGACACAGTCGGCGGCGAAGTAGGACCTGAGACTGTCTTCGACTACCACGAAG
Organism: Rathayibacter sp. AY1C1; assembly: GCF_002932105.1. Classification (NCBI taxonomy): domain Bacteria; kingdom Bacillati; phylum Actinomycetota; class Actinomycetes; order Micrococcales; family Microbacteriaceae; genus Rathayibacter; species Rathayibacter sp. AY1C1. Next base: position 14,238 of record NZ_PSWH01000030.1, read on the forward strand.
CGGACGGCGAGGTGTGGGCCACCTACGCCGGCGGCGCAGTCCGGCGGGGATTCCTTGTCGGCACTCGAACCGGTGACACGGTGGCGTTCCGCTACTGCCAGCTCAACGAGGACGGCGAGACCTCGACGGGATCCTGCGTCTCCGAGATTGTTCTCGACCCAACTGGGCTGCTTCGAATGAAGGAGACGTGGGCCTGGGAATCAAAACCCGGTAATGGCACCAGCGAAGTCACGGAGATCATCGTCCCTCGCCTAGCATCGGTCGTCACAGAACCCCGAACCCGACCCTTTCACGAGTCGTAGAATGAGTGACAAGTTATAGGACAACACTGCTCGGCGCGCCGCGTTTGTGGAGTTTATCGCTAAGTGGCGGCGTCTCTTGATCGTTGCGTGGCGCTAGTTGCCGATGACGAGGATGCTGGCAGCGGCTTCGATGACGTCGTCGGTAATGGTTTCGAGGTCGTTGATCTTGAGCACGCGGGCTATCTGCGGAAAGAGTCGTTCGAGTAGGCGGAAGTTGCCGCGGGTGATGCGTTCGATGGAGGCGATGGCTTGGGCGTCGGTGAAGTCGTCGGGGTCGAGGGTGCGGCCGAGGCGCTTCCAGTGGCGGTCGAGGACGAAGAGGAGTTCGTCGCGACCGAGGGCGCGGTAATGGTGGGAGAAGCCGAGGCGGCTGTAGAGCTGCGGGTAGTGGCGGAAGCGTTGGTCGATGCCGGGCATGCCGATCAGAATTATGGAGAGGTGTTCGCGGTCGTGTCGGTCGCGGAGCAGCTCGAGTGCGGTGGGTGTGAGTCGTTCGGCTTCGTCGATGATGAGTAGCTCGACGAGGTGAGCCACTGGTCGTGCTTTGAAAGGCGGGTCAGGTTCGAGGGAGCGCAGATGTTCGTCGGCGCAGAGGCCGACTTTGATTTGCCAATGGTTGATGTCGTGCATGAGGTCTTTGGGTCGGCAGAGTACTTCGGGTGTGTAGAACACGGTGCGGGATCGGTTGGCGAGGGCGTAGTGCTTGGCGTCGTGATCTCCTCGCGGGCCCCATTCGTTGATGTAGGGCTCGAGAGCGTCCCAGTTCGCATAGCGGCGGGCGGAGTTGGTCTTGCCGACACCAGCATCACCGTGACAGATGCCGATGGTTCGTTCCTTGCGGACGGCGTTGGCGAACTCGGTGAAGCGTCGGTGCTCTTTGGTCACGATGAAGGCCTGGTTCATCACTCGTCCTCTTCATAGGTGCGTAGCCGACGCCGATGGGGAACGGGCGCGACGCTGTGCGGCTCCTCCCGGACGGTGGCGGTGGGAATGCGGTCGTTGATGACGTGCCGGAGTTGTCGTCGGCGGGCGCGGCGGGCGGCTTCGATGTCGCGGAGGCTGAGTCGGAGGTTGGGGTGAGCTTCGTCGACGGCAACACAGACGAAGGTGTCGCGGTCGTAGATCCGGATCTCTGAGACGTCACGTGGGTCATATCGAATCGTGACGGTGTGCCCGACGAAGGGTGCGAGCGTCGGGGCGAGGTAGCGCTGGCCCTGGAAGTGAACGCCATCGCGCTGCACGACGCGATTCTTCGGAACAGTGAGAAGAAGCCCATCGAGCTGTTCGAGGCCGTCAGGCATACGCGGGAGCCAGCCGTCAGGAACCCATGCGTCTCGCGGAGAGGCTTCGAGCTCGCGATGCGGGCGCTCGTTGTAGGTCCTGACGAAGGCGCCGATCGCCTGGTCGAGGGCCGCCAGATCAAGTACTGGGTGGGGGCTTCTGCTGCCGGGCCCGAGGTGCCCCGGGAGGGTAGCGAGGAGTTCGGTGTTGATGGTGCGGAAGAAGCGTTCGATCTTGCCGCGGCCCTGGGGTCTGCCGACGATGGAATGGATGATGCGGATGCGCAGCTCGATGGCGGTGCGCTCGAGGTGGTGGCTGGTGAAGTCGGAGCCGTGGTCGACGTGGAGAACGTCAGGTATCCCGCACATAGCCCACGTCGGGTCGGGCTTTCTCCAGATCGCCTGACGGAGAGCAAGTGCTGTGTTCATCGCGGACGGTGCCCCGGCGAAGACGATGTAGCCGCAGATCGCGCGCGAATAGTCGTCCATCACGATCGTCAGCCACGGCCGATCGCGCGCCCCCGGTGCCCATGATGAGGATGTCGAGTTCGGTGTGATCCGCCTGCCACATGTGGTTGGGACGTTCGGCGCGTCGGCGAAACACCAGCTCGTGCTTGTCTCGATTGGCGGCCGGTCCTTCCAACGCGAGTGTTACGAGCGCCGGGTCTAGAGCTTGCACGATTTCCCTGACGGTGGCGTAGCTCGGCGCCGACAGGCCATGATGATCTGCTTCAGCGCTTGCTAGGCGGTGCAGCGTGGTCAGCGCTGGTCGCGGCCTGCTCAAAGCCAGTCGTTCGATGAACGCCACGAGCTCAGGCGGCGTTCGACGTACACCAGCGTCCGATCGCTGGTGCGGATCGAGAGCAGTGACGCCGCTTTCTCGGTAGAGCTGATGCCAGCGCTGTAGTGTGCGGAGGCCGATGCCGATGTCTCGTGCGAGGGCGGCGAGGGGTATCTGATCTTCGACGTGAAGTCGGAGAATTCGCCACCGCTCGTCACCGTCCATGGCATTTGCTACATGGCGGTGCTCTCGCGGCCGGCGAGGGCTTGCTGGTGACGGTAGAGGGTGGCGCGACTCCAGCCAACGAGTCGTGCTGCGTCTTCGGCGGTGCGGCCCTTCGCTCGAGCGTCGGAGGCGATGGCGAGCTTGTCGGCGATTACTGCAGGATCGGACAGTGGGCGGCCGAAGCGTGTGCCGTTCTGCCGCGCCGCTGCGATCCCCGCATTCACCCGCTCGACGATCAGTTCGCGCTCGTACTCGGCGAGGGTGGCCAGCATGTGGAGCATCAGCCGGCCCGTCGACGTCGCCGGATCGATGCCATCAGAGATAGACCGGACGTGGATGCCGCGGTCACGCAGCAGGTTCACCGTGTTCAGGACGTCCATCAAGGAGCGGCCAAGCCGATCAACTCGCCACACGACCACGGTGTCACCGGACTCTGCATGCTCGAGGAGCTTCTTCATCCCTCGGCGCTCGATCGCGGTCTTGCTCCCGGAGGTGACATCAGCGAACACGTCGCGCTTTTGAACGCCGACAGCCACCAGCGCGTCGAGCTGCAACTGCGCATCCTGACTCGATGTGCTCACGCGGGTGTATCCAAGAAGTCTCACTCGACCAGTGTGACTCACAAGCTCCTCGCAATCATGACCCTGAGACGGTTTCTGTTGAGACGCATTTTCGAGACATCTGCGACCTCGGAATCGCGCGGACCCGACACCGCGACAGCGATGCCGACCGGGCGTCTCAGAAAGCTGTTGTTTTCCGAGATGCAGTTGATGTTGCAGGTACGGTGTCTCCGTGCCGAATAGTTTCGCTCCCGTGGACCCCGTCGCGCTCACGCAGTCTTTGATCCGATGTGCTTCGGTCACCCCGAGCGACGATGGAGCCCTCGATGTCGTGGCAGGCGTACTTGAGAGCCTCGGCTTCATCGTTCATCGGCTGGACTTCGATGGCACCCCGAATCTCTACGCCCGCCGAGGAATCGACGGACCGCACCTGTGCTTCGCCGGTCACACCGATGTCGTTCCCCCAGGCTCTAACGAGTGGAGCTCCGACCCCTTCGATGCGACACTCCGCGACGGGACGATCATCGGTCGAGGTGCCAGCGATATGAAGGGCGCCATCGCCGCTTTCCTCGCAGCGGTCTCGCAGACGCAGCCCGAAGTGCTCGACCTTGGGTCGGTCAGCCTCCTGATCACCGGAGACGAAGAGGGGCCGGCCACGGGTGGCACCGTGCGTGTGCTCGAGTGGCTCGCCGATCGCGGCGACATGCCGGACTTCACCCTTGTCGGCGAAGCGACGAACCCGGAGCGGATCGGCGACGTGATCAAGATCGGACGGCGCGGAAGCCTCAACGCCAACCTGACGGTGCGCGGGTTCCAGGGGCACGTTGCCTACCCCCACCTCGTCGACAACCCGGTGCACCGCCTCATCCGCCTTCTCAACCGACTCGCCACAACACCACTCGACGAGGGGTCCGAGTGCTTCGAGCCGTCGAGTCTCCAGATAACCACGATCGACGTCGGCAATGCGGCGAACAACATGGTGCCCGCCGAAGCAACCGCGCATCTGAACATTCGCTTTAACGACCTTCATTCAGCCGAGAGCCTCGAGGGCTTGATCCGCCGGGCGGCAGAAGAGTTCGCAACCGACTTCACCCTCTTGGTCGAGGTAAGTGGCGACCCCTTCATCACTGCTGGATCGAGCCACGTCGCGCTGTTATCCGAGGCGGTAACATCCGTGACCGGGCGAACTCCCTCGTTGGATACCGGCGGAGGAACTTCCGATGCGCGATTCATCGCCCACTATGGCGAGGTCGCCGAATTCGGCCTCATCAGCAGCACAATCCATCAGATCGACGAACACGTCGTGGTAAGCGATCTGCACCAGCTCACAGTGATTTACCGCACGTTTCTCGCGAAATTCCTGACTCGCTGAAAGCGTCGGTGATCCGACGCACGCGTAGCGCGACGTCAAGGAGCGATCAAAGACTGCCGCCACAAAGCGATCAACTCCACACCCATGTGCTCATTGCTTCATTTACTCATTTGAGTTCCGGTCGGCGCCGTGCCGAAGGGGTGGTTGCACTCAGTCTACGGACGGGGCCGCCCCCGCCCTCCGATCCATTGAAGGATGCCGATCGTGACGACCGAAACCACGGCGACCAGAAGGAGGAAGGGAAGGGCACCTAGAACCAGGAACAGCACGAAGCTGTCTCCACCCTCGAACCCATCCATGACTGCAGCCGGGACTCAGAAGAGTCAGGACACCGGCATGAGCGGCCCGGTCGTGAAGTCACTGCGACCGTCCCCGCCGCAGACCTGGAAATCGGAGGGCGTGTCGATTCCCGGTCCGGCGCCGTCCGAGGTGACGAGCACCCGGACAGTCGTCGCGGTCGTCGGCGTGCAGTCGTATGCGCCGACCGCCGAGAGCTGGCCCTCCGCCTGCGCCGACTCACCCGGAGCGAGAGCCCCCGGGAACGCTTCCGCACCCGACGTGCCGGCGGTGGTGAGCTGCGTCCCATCGGCGCCGAGCATCAGAACGCCCGGCCACCCGAAGTACGAGCACGCCTGATCCGAGGCGTTCGTGAGCACGATCGCGAACCCTTCCTGGCCCGCCCCGGAAAGCTCGGGCCGGTCCTCCACCGTGACCGTGAGCTGCGTGTCCCGGCATGGGTCCGCCGGCCACACCGGACCAGCCGCCGCCGCACCCGCAGTCGCGGTCGCCGCCGGAGTAGCGGGGGCGGACGTCGGGGCGGCGGTCGCGGTCGACGCCGGCGCGGCGGCCGACGTCGATGCCGGAGCCCCCGCCGTCGAACCGGCGCAACCGACGAGCGCGAACACCGGAACGGCGAGCAGCAGGGCGAGAGTCGAGTGGGAGGTCCGAGTCGTCGTCATCCGGCGAATCTACCTTTGACTGCTCACTCCCAGTGCGAGACGACGGGCGGCGGGACTTCCCGCTCGTGGTTGAGCACTCGAAAAGCGATCGCGAGGACGACGCAGACGCCGGCACCGATCAATGCGGCAGCGCCAGCCACCGTCATCCACAGCGGTTGGACAGCCGAACCGTCCACGCACAGCGGATTCCACAGGAAGCTCTCGGAGCTGGAGTAGCTTCCACGAACCTCGCACGCCTCTGCCGGATCCCACATGTAGAGAGAGGACATCAACCCGAGAGCGGCGGCGAAAACGGTGAAGATCACGGTGAAAACGAGGGGGATCGCGTGATCCGGCCGAGGAGACTGTCTAACGCTCATCGGGAGGGTGCCCCCCCCCCCCCGGAGTTGCCATCTCTCACCACTCATCGCCCAGCTTGCGGAGACCGTTGTCTTCCGGCAGGGTCTGGCGCGAGTAGTCGTGCAGAACGTCGGGCGACGCAGTTTCGCGTCCGTCACGTTCAGCTTGGCGGATGGCCGCGATGACGACGCATGTCACAGCCACGATCAACGCCGCAGCAGTCGTCAACGTCATCCATATCGGCTGAACGGTTGACCCATCCGAGCACAGCGGGTTCCAGAGGAACCCCTCTCCCGTCAGGCTGCCTCCGCCGCGGGTCCTGCACGTCTCGCTCGGGTCCCACATGTAGATGGAGGCTACGGCTCCCACGGCGGCTGCAAGCCCACCGAAAACCAAGGCGAGAACGATGGGCGTCGCTGCACTCGGTCGCGGGGGCTCTCCAACGTTCATCGGGACATCATGCACTGCACTCCGAAGGATTGATCAAGAGCCGGAACGCCAGGCCCGGTATCGAGTACCCGCGGGGGGAGGTCATCGCGCCGCGACAGTGAGGTTCAGCTCTTCACCGACGCGCAGAATCTCGTCCGAAGGGAAGCGGAACGGGTTGAGGTAGAACAGGTCATCGGCCGTCATGCCGAATCGTGCCGCGACGTCCTCTGCGAGGTCGTTGCGAGCGACCGTGTACGACGTCGGCACTCCGTCCGTGGATGACACCTCGCCACGCGCTGCTGCACGTGGGCCGGCGTCCCGGGCCACGAGGGTGCTGCGCTGCGGCTCCACGTTCCACTGGACGTCAGCGATGGCGAGGATTTTGGTTGAGCAGTCGGGGTCGTCCTGCGGGCGGGTCGTGAGAACGAGTTGATTGATCGCTGTCGGGTCGCCATGGAACTCTGCGAGGTTCCGCCACGCTTTGTAGGGCTTCCCTGACTCCGCGTCCGCGAGACGCATCGGGAAATCGACGTCGAAACAGGTGGTATCCGCGTCGATCGGATCGAGCGCTCCCATGACCGCTACGGAACCGGAAGACGCGGTGGGGATGACGAGCTCGTCGGATGTCAGGGCCAGCCGGCCGTCCGCCGCGCTCAACTGGACGGCGCCGGTGGTCCCGTCGCTCCCGGTGAACGTCGCTACGCCTAGGTCGCCGGTCAGCGGGGAGGTGAAGCCGTCGTCCGAGTTCGTCGCCAGAGGCGGGGCCGACGGTGCAGGCTGCGCGGTGCATCCCGTCACGACCGCCAGGCATGCCGCGACCGCGACCGTGTTGCGCACTTTCGAGAACGTCCCCACCGGCTCAGGTTAAGCGACGTCATCGCTTTCCTCGTGGTCGCGTCTCGGCCTGAAATGCTCAGCACGGTTCGGAAAGGGGAACGTCTGTCGCGGGTCATCAGGAAGCCCGACGGCTCCTAGGCTGACCCGATGAGTTCCCCGGCACCGACCCGCCCATTCGTGGGTGTAGCGCGCATCGCCGTCGGTGCAGCCGCGGTCGCGGTGATCCTCCACACCTACGCGCTGAGCATCGTGGCCGGCGAGTCGAATCCGTTCGACTACTTCGGCTACTTCACGAACCAGACCAGCCTCCTCGCGAGCGCGGTGCTCATCGTCGCCGGATCGGTCGCGCTCGCCCGCCGTCCGACGCCGGTGTGGCTGAGCTACGTCCGCGGCGCGGCGACGGCCTACCTGATCGTCGTCGCCGTGATCTACAACACCCTCGTCCCCGGTACCGGCACGGCCCCGCCCTGGGTCAGCGCCGTCCTGCTCGTCCGCGGAGCGACCGACGGGTGGGTGCCCTACGGCTTCCTGCTCCCCGAGAACGGGACGCTCTCGCTCGTCCTGCACGTCGCCGGGCTGACCTGCGCGGTGCTCCTCGCGGGCGCGCTGGTCTGGGCGCTGAGCCGACGCCGTGCCTCATCTAGTTGATGTCCAGTCCTCTCTCGCCATGGATCACGAGGAGCTCTGACTCCCGACGTCAGGCGCATCACCTCTCGTATGCGTCGCGACTCGGCCCCGGCGCGCTCTGATCACGCGCAACACGAGATTGATCACCAGCAACCCCGCTCCAGCCGGGATGGCACCGGCCGTAAGAATCAACGCTTGGAAAAGGAGCGGCTGGCTCATCGGCACGGGGGTCAACGACATCGGAAAGACGACGTTCTCGAGCAGGACGGGAAACAGGCCGATAGCGATCCCGCACCAGAGGGCACTCACCACAGCTGGAAGCCACGCGACGAGAACAGGACGACGCGAGAGCCTCCGGGGAGCGACGTAACCTCCGACAGCGGCAACGACGATCCAGATGATGACACCTACACCGCCGGCGCCGATCGCGATGGCTCCCTCGGATGGATCCGCGTCCGTGATCCCCAGAGCCACCATGAAGCTGCTGAACATCAGAACCAGGGCGGCGAGCACAGTGACCACGCCGGCGGCGGTCCAGCCGATGAACGCGTTCACAGATCCATCGGATGCTGAAGTCGAGAGACGTGACGCGGTGGAAGCAGTCGGCATCGTGGGACACCTTCGTTGGTTGTTGCGCGGTAGTCGGACCGACAGATTCCCACCACCGCTAGTATGCATCGCACGCTAACATGCAAAGCATGACAGTCGACGTGGGGGCCCAGATCCGGAAGGGCGTGGTGGAGTACTGCGCCCTCGGGCTCCTATCGCGGGAGCCGATGTACGGCTGGCGCCTGTCGGAGGAGCTGGTGTCGCTGGGCATGATCGCCAGCATCGGCACGCTCTACCCGGTGCTCGGGCGGTTGAAGGATCGCGGTTTGATCACCTCCTACGCAGGGGAGAGCGGTTCGGGCCCGGTCCGGAAGTACTACAAGCTCACCCCCTCCGGACAGGCCGAGCTGGGCGAGTTCCGCCGCCAGTGGGAGCCCTTCACCCGTTCCGTCCAAGCGATCGTGGCAGGAGACGACACATGACCCCGACCAGCGCACCCCGCGAGGTCCAGACCTACTTGAAGCGGCTCGATCGGGCGCTACGGCCCGTCCCTCGTGACGTCGCCTCCGCGATCCGAGACGGGATAGATGAGGAGCTGGCCGGCCTCGAGCCGGCAGAAGCCATCGAGCGCGTGCGGTCCTTCGACGAACCGGAATCCATCGCGGCCGCCGCCCTGGGCGAGAGCCGCACCCACCCCACGCCAGCCGGCCGCGCGAGGGTGATCTGGATCGTCGCCGCCGGAGCCGTCATCGTCCTCGCGGTCGCCCTGGTTTCGACGTGGGCTCTCGCACCTGGCCCCACCCCTGAGGCGACCAGTTCCTCTGTCGTCGCCTACCCGATGCCCGATCTTGGTCCCTCTCCCGCCCCAACACCTCTCGCGCCCGACGAGCAGGAGCAGCTGCGCATCCAGGAGTAGGACCGCCAATGGGAAGGAGTCCTGGCAGGCTTCCCTGACGCGACGAGACCCGCCGACCCGTTCCAGGAATACCGCGACCCGAACGATTCGACAGCACTCCTGGGCTGCCTCACCGCGGCCGGCCTAACGGTCGACCTCGGCTCGAACGCCGCCGGCGGCGGACCCGTCAGCATCATGACGTCCGCCTCGACGGAAGCCGAATCGGTCGCCGCGTTCACCTGCTGGTCGAGCTATCCCACGACCCCCGTGGTGCCCATGACGTCCGAGCAGATCGACTACCTCTACAGCTACCTGACCGAGTACCTCGTGCCCTGCTACGAAGCGAACGGCATCGAGAACCCCGACGCGCCCAGCCGCACCGACTTCATCGACCAGTGGCCGAACCAGGGATGGTTCCCCAGCACGAGCGAAGCGTGGCTGACCGACGACGAGCAAGAAGCGATTGACGAAGCCTGCACTCGACCCATTTGACGGACCGTCTTACAGGCGTCCCGTTTGGGGATCGTTCACCGGTCGCGTATGCAGCTATGGGCAGCGGTAGGTCTTCGCGAAGTCGGTTGCCGTGAACTGCCTTCCCTCGGTCATGGAGTTCAGTGACGGGCAGATGTCGTTGTTGTGCGCCGCCGCTACGAAGGGGGTCGCTGCTTGTGGGACGCAGCCGTAGTCCTGGTCGGGCTGGTCGAGGATGCGCAGCTGACCCGTCTCCCCGGCGGCGAGGTGAAGATCGGACCAGGAGCAGGACCAGGTGAGTGAGGCTCCGGTGTCGTTGGTGATGCTGACGTAGTGCGAAGGGCCATGCACTCCGAACAGCAGATCACCCACCCACAGAACCGCGGCCGCCACGACGGCTAGAGCGCCCAGCACGAGCGACAGTCTTAACAACCGTCGTTGGCGGGGTGATGTCTGCCGGTCCGGCGAGAGTCCACTCGGATCCCAACTGTCCAGACGTTCAACCACGGCGTATCCACCCCTCGGCGCGACGAGAAGCGGCCTCGACCGCCGCCGCGCTCGTTCCCTTGAGTTCTCCCACGGGAGAACAGTAGGCGTGACGCGGCTCTCACCACGAGGAGCAACCGACTCGCGACCGAGAGCGTCCCGTAAGGGGATCGCCCAGTGCGACACTTTCCGCCATGCCGGACGATGAGACTCGCTCGACCTAATCCGGTCGGACCTAGGGTGGGCAGATGAGTCGTCGTTCTGTTGCACTCACACTCCTACTGGCTGTCGTGGGCACCATGACCGCATGCGCGCCGGAGCCCGTTGATCGCGCACAGCTCACCCAGTGGCGCTCGGATCGTCAGGCTGACATCGACGCGGGAGGTCCCTTCCTCGCTGTGCTGTCGTCCGATTCGAGCGCGGGACGGGAGGGGGATCGGCTGGTATCTGCCTTCGACCAACCGGTGCTGCCCGGCGCCATTACCTTCGAATGCTTCGGGGATGGCACAGTCGAACTGCAGCTCGACTCCGACTCCAAGACCGGCACGGTCACGACAGGCAAGACCACTGTCCGGACCGTGGACTGCGGCGATGGCCCGCTCGACATCGATCCGGCCTCCCTCGGCACCGACCCCATCAATCTCGTCGGCGCGGCTACAACTGACGCCGATCGCGACACGGCTTGGTTCCTGACCATACGTGGGGCGCAGAGCACGCCCTGACGGTTCACTGCTCATGTCGGCTCCCGCGGGGCAAGCTGGTTCGTCCCATAAGGGGATGGGTTACCGCTCAACGCAGCTTCGGCGCGCGGACCTGCTCGCCGGGCGCGCTCAAATCGGATACCCGAAGTAGCGTTCGATCCAGCTCGAGTTGCTCATCACGCGCGGTCCGTCGTATCGGGCCCAGAGCGTTTCTTCGGCAGTGACTGTGAAGTTCACGGTGTCGAGGGCTGCCAGTATCGATGACAAGTCCTCTGGTTCGACCAGCGCATCGAACTCCTCGCGTGTATACGCTTCCTGGGCTTCGAGGGCAATGAAGCAAAGGTCTCCGTGTCGGCTGATGCAGATGACGAGGTTCGCCGAAGTGCGGTTTGCTGCACCGTCGACCGTGACGTGCGTGAAGGTCGCGGAGTCCTGCCATTCCCAGGGACGATCCGCCGTTACAGCCCTGGGAAAGCTCTCATCGAGCAGTGCGACGAGGGCGTCCACCTTTGCTGCCAGTCGCTGACCGTCGAAGTCAACCGGCTCATCGCCGGGCCCAGGGGTGTCCAGCTCGCGTAACCGCCGCTCAAGCGCGATTCCCTCTAACCACATGCCCCAAGTCTCTCCCCAGCTGTAGTTCGGCGCTTACCAGAGCAGTGCCGAAGAGAGCGCATGGGCGTTCCGTCGGGGGATGGCTTAGAGAGATGCTGAGAGCATCATCTGCTGTTGGAGCAGGTGGCTTGGGTTCACCTCGCCCAGCGACGCAGCTGGCGGAGCGTCTTGCGGTCCGTGTGAACGAGGCCGACGGTCGGGTGGAACCGGAATTGAGGTGGGGCCTCGACCAGTTGCAGAGCAGCGCGTGCAGACTCTCGTACGGCGTCGACGTCGCGCTTGATCGTGGCCGCGCTGATGCGCGCTAGATGCCACCGGAAGATCTCGGACGAGAGTTGGAAGCCGACTTCAGCCGGCCACGAGTCGAGGTGGGCGATGGCCTCCTCGACGTCTCCTGGCCCCTTTCGGGTGAGGAGCACCTCGGCGGCAGCGATGCGTATCGACCCCGATGTGCCGTTCAAGGTCGGATTCTCCTGGATCACCGTCCGGTACTGGTGCAGGGCCTCCTCCACGTCGCCGGTCTGCACAGCAATGTTTCCGAGCAACTCGCGACTATGCGCGCGTTCAACGGCGAGATCCGGCTCGGGGTAGTCCACTGCGCGGATGAGCAGGGATCGAGCGGCGTCGATCAGGCCCGCGTCACGAAGAGCTATGGCCTTGAGCTTGAGGTACTGCTGACGGTTGTGCGGTCGTGCTCGGCTGAGACGACGCTCGAACTCGTCACGGTCAGCGGCATCCCACCCAGGATCGCGGTACCAATCATCTGCCACCTTCGAGATGATCCTCCGCACGACGCTGCGCGAGCAAGGCGAGATGCTCCGAGCGCGGCGTCCCGTATGGGGATGGTCGACCGGGCGGCCGGTAGGGGTCGTTCGCACGTGCTCGTCCGCGCGGTCGACGTGAGGAACAGGGTGGTTAGTACCGGCGGATGGACACGTTCTCGCCAAGGCTCGTCCAGTCGAGGCCAGTAGCGTCGTCTGGACCGGCGCCATCGGTGTGAATCTGGACGGCCCATGCTCCGTTCAGCGACAGCTCATCCCCGCAGCCGCTTCCGTCTTCGTTGTCGCCGTCTCCGTCCACGATGACGCACCGGCCTCCGGCCGTGGTCTGCGACCCGATCCAGACGTCCAGTCCGTCGGCTGACCCGACGTAACGGATCGAGGCGGGGTCGTAGCCGTCTCCTACGGTGCCGACGTCGGGAAGAGTGTCCCGCTCGTCCTGCGCCCGCTCGAAATCGGAGTAGGCCTCGGTGTCGGGGCCGGAACACCCGGCCATGAGCGTCATCGTGAGCGCCGTCACTGCCGCTCCGGCCACCCGCCTCAGGCGCGTCGTCGATCCCACCGCATCCCCCGTGCCTCGTCAGCACACCGTATCGCGCTGCGAAGGAGACGAGCGCTGGCGCTGTGATGATGGGTCTTCTTCGGCGTCCTGTGCCTCTACTGTGGAGCAATGAGGCCCCGCCCCATCCACACAGCAGCTGGTCTTGTTCTTGTGGCGGCTCTCGCCGGCTGCACACCGGTACCAGGCGAAGATCCTCGAATCACGCAATGGCGCGAAGAGCGCCAAGCGGACGTGGCAGCGGATCGCGACGTCGTAGCGGTCCTCTCACTGAATGTCGAGGCCGGCGATGACGGCGGCCGCGTCGACGTCACCCTCGAGAGGCCGGCGCTGCCGACCGCGATCACCTTCGACTGCCTCGGCGAAGGAGTGATCGACCTCGAAATCGGATCGCTTTCCACGGCTGGGGGACCGACGACGAGAACGACGACCACCCTCGACGCTATCGACTGCGCCGACGGCCCACACGAGATCGATCCCGCGTCGCTCGGCGAGAAGCCGATATCGAGTGTCGACGCCACCGCATCGAACGCGGACAACGACACCGCCTGGTTCCTCACAGTGCGCGGAGACCGCGACCCCTCCTGACATCGGCGGGACTTCTCGACGCGCTCGGTCGGTGTCGTCCTCAAGCGCGTCTCGGCCCTGCTGTCCCGTACGGGGATCGTCCAGCGGGTCCATCCGAGGAGCTGTAGATGTCAGCGGGCGTGAGCGTCCGCGGCCGCAGCGGTATTGAAGAGGCGGCGTGCACTCAGGGTGAAGGCTCCGACGTATAGGAGGAGGGCGAGCGCGATGGCTGCCATCAGGTTCGCCGGTCCGCTTCCGGCTTCGCCCGAGAGGAGGGCCGCGATCCCGGCGCCCAGCTGGAGAAGCCCACCTGTGGCGTATCCGATCAACGGCACCACCATCAGGCAGAGGGCGACGACCGCCGCGACCAGACCGACGAGCGGTGCGATCGCGCGTTGCGAGACTCGACGTCCGCGCTTCAGGAGCAGAGCGACAGCGAACGCGGCCAGCCCGATGAGCACACCTTCGATCAGGGCGGACGGAATGAGGTAGACCGCGAAGAACGCGACTGTTCCTGCGGAATTTTGCCCAGTCCCGTCCTGCGCGAGCTGCTGGGTAGTCAGCACATACAGCTCGACCAGGTGGAGAGCGGTGAGAATCACCGTCGCGACGATGGCGACTGCGACGAAGGGGAATGGCGCCCAATGGCGCAGTGCTGACACTCGGCCAGTCTGGCTCAACCTTGCACCCCTGATGGCATGACACGGATGCACGATTCTGTCGGGGAGAGAGTCGGCGTACCGGCCGTCCCGTAAGGGGATCGTTGACCGGCAGAGGGGGCGCTGCGCTATGTCGTCGCTCGTTCTTCCTGCGACTCGGTGATGAGCTCCTGCTTGCGTTCGGCTCTGAGCGCGACGACGGTTCCCGCGAGAGCGAGTGCGGCGGCTGCGGTGAAGAGGGCGGTGGCGTCCCACCTGTAGTGACGGATGGTGATGCCCGGTGAGGTCTCGCTGGCTGCGTAGGTGCAGGACAGGCCGAGCGGGTAGAGGATCTTCTCGCCCGATACGCGGCTGGAGTAGAGGTCGATCCCGTCGGGGTATTCGCTGTGCTGGCACTGCACGGCGGCGGGTTCCCAGCCGGTCTGAACCCAGCCGATCGTGTGGGTGAGGAGGGCGACTGGGGTTCCGATCACCATCGCGAGGATGCCGAGGGTCTTCGCGGTCCGGAGTTCCATCCCGTCAGAGTAGGGCGGACGCTACCCACCACACGCGTCCCGAAAGGGAATCGCTGACCGGTCGCGTGGGACGTCATGCGACGCGCTCGTCGGGTGGCGCGTCGATTCACTCTTTCCCAGTGAAATGAAGCTCTCCGCCGTTGTGAGCTGCGGCCGTGATGAGGAGGATGACTCCGGCCATGACGATCGCGGCCGGCGCTAGCCAGGCCCAGCCGAGCACTCGAGATCCTGAGCGCAACCACCACCAGCCCCGTGTCACGCAACCGAGAGCGGCTATGCCGACGCAGGCGAGACCTGACCATCGAGCGAAGGCGGTCATTTGCAGGCCGAGGGCTACGCCACCCCAGACAATCGCCATTGCAACGATGGTCAGCCCGGCTGAAGAGAACAAGAGGACGATGGCAGAGAAATCGAGCCGGTCTCCCGGCGGTGGTTCCCCGTAGGGGTGCTCTTCATCGAACCGTGCGCGATAGCGCTCGACCAGAGGGAGCAACTCGAGAGCTTCTTGAGGAAGATCGCGAGAGGGCAGAGCGAGGAAGTCGGGCAGATCCCGGTCGCGGACGCCTGCCCCTGCCAGTAGGCGCGCAGCCCTGTCTCGTTCAAAGTCCGAAGTCTCGCCATCCAGAGCGAGCCCCCAGCGACCTGCTTGGTCGGGGGCGCCGAGCTCACGGTACTTCGCGATCAGCGCGAGCCTGGCCATCGTGTCCGAGGGGAAGCGGCGAACCTGCATGCGCAAGAGCTCAAGAGCGACCGCTCGGCGACCTTCCTGCCACAGCAGGTCAGCGCGCCGTACTGTCGCCGCTTCATCCATGCGCTCATCGTTGCACCTCGCTCTCAATTAGATGACGAGCTCCCGAGCGCGCCGTCTCGTATGGGGATCGTTCACTGGGACCCGCGAGGCCCCTCTGAGTGTCTAGCGGGGGATGCTGCTGCGAGCGGACGGCGCCACAAGAGAGAGGATCTCAGCGACCGCAACCAGCCTGCCTCCTTCGGCGATGGCTAGCGTCCCTCCGGTTTTCACCTCTCTGGCGGCAATCTTGTGCGAGAAGAAGTCGAGCTTCCACTGCTCGGCCGAGTCGGGGTTCACGCGTTGCATGATCACGCTGAAGTGTTCGCTGCGACCGATGTGTCGTGGCTTCAGGTGTACCGCGAAGCAGTTCACGGCATAGACGCCCGCCGGGGGCCCGTTACGGCGTCCGCCGGCCTCGGGCGAGAGCCACTCGATCTTCGCGAAGGCGAAGGGCTGGTCGACATCTCTCATGCGTGGACAGTACCGCCGAGCGGATCCCTCCCCGGAGTCTTCCCGGCGATCAGGTCGGCTGGCGCGAAGAAAACCCACGGGGACGGGCGCCCCTTGCGGAAGCGTGTCGCGGTCCTGCGAGCGACTGGATCCCGCCTCGCGTCATTCGGTCGATGGGCTCACGTCGAACAGGAACACTGAGTTGAAGCGGAACTCTTTCACGGGGCTGTTCTCCCACGCTTGCCCGGCGGAGCTCAGCAGCCGACGGAAGGTCGCTCGTTCCAGCGGCTCATCGGCGAGGATGAACGCGGCGTGCTCGATGACGGTCAAGTAGGAGAAGGCCTGGAACCAGGACAGGTCGCGAATGTACTCGTGAAAGGCCGGCCAGTTCTCCACTGTGGTGGGGAACGAGAAGTGACGGCCGTACACGTCCCAGAGCTCGTCGGCCGTCCGCATCGCCCGCGCGTCGAGACGGACGAGGCCGCCGTCGTCCTCTGCCGACTCGATCGCAGCGTCGAGGTCGGAGCTCGACCCGAGTGCGTCGAACACCCAGGGCCGCCCTGTGAATGCTGGCATGACAGGGATGATCCTCTTCTGCCGGGAGCGCCGCACGCCGGACGGCTGCAACCGTTCTGTGCCGTTCCGTATGGGAATGGTTCACCGAACGCTCTGCTGCGATTGCCGGAACCCGTTCCGGTCGTCAGTTGCTGTCGGGTGGTGAACCGGGAAGTCCTGGCGTCGGTAGCCAGTCCGAGAAACTCGCTCGCAGGTCTTCCTGCTGTCGCTTGTCCTTGAGGAAGACGTCGACACCTCCGTCGTAGGGGGCGAAGAGCCAGCTCGCGGTGGCGTCGGTGACGGCGACGTGCGCCTCCTCGTTCGAGACGGCGCGGAACAGTGGCTCGAGTTCTTCGGGTCGGTGTGGCCCGAAGCTGATCGTCAGAGCTGGGAGATCGTAGAGGGTCTCGTCGTGCACGGAGGTTCTCCAGTGGACGGCATCGGGAAGAAGAGCTTCGATCCACGGAGTCCACGCGAGGTCGTCTCGATCCCATTCCTGCGCGATGACGAGCAGAGGGGCTGCAGGATCGCCCGCGACCTCGGTCAGCAAGGTGACGTAGCGATCGAGAACCGTCTGCATCTCCTCCAGGCTCTCGGGGTACTGCTTCGACTTCGGCAGGGTGTGAAATCTGCTCCACCGGTCGGCCCCGGAGCCGAGCGCGCGCATGTGCCATCCGATCGGCGCCACGTCATCGCCCCACTCGGCTCGCCAGCGTTTGTCGAAGGCCCTAACTTGTGAGTTCACGCGGTGATCGTCGCACGATTCCGTCGGGGAGAGGCGGCGTACCGGCCGTCCCGTATGGGGATGGCTCATTGGAGCGTCTGAGCGCCGATCGTCGTCGTTCCGCCATCCGTGTTCTCGATGGTGATGCTTCCATCGAGGAGAAGGGTGTCGTCGGTGCTAGGCCACCAGGCGGACCACCACCCGTTAGAGATGGTCGCCGCGACCTCATGGCCGTCCTCGGTCAGCGTGATGCTGGCGACGTCCTGACCGACCGTGCCGGCGGCGAAGCCGTAACCGTCCGGCGGGAGGTGCCCTCCGGACGCGAAGAGCTCGATCGAGCCGGATGAAGGAGCCTGAGTGGCGTTGCCGGGGCCGTCGAGCAGTAGATAGGTCGGGACGGTGGCGCTCTCTCCGACGCACCAGGCCACGTAGGGACCGCTCTCGACAAGCACTGATTCGACGGTGCCTCGTGTATCCGCGGACACGACGTCGGCAGGCTCGGTGGTGTTCGGGTTGGCGTCGAGGGTGTCGATGCAGTTTTCAAGGACGGAGGAGTTGCCTGGGCCTGCCTCCGGTTCAGGTGTCCAGCTCGCCAGGCCCGAGGGGGAGATCTTTCCTGCGCTCAGCGCCACCGTGCTGACGGGAGCCGCTGGACGACCGGCGATCGCCGCTACGGCGACGAGGGACGCAGCGAACCCGAGCGCGCACACGCCCACGATCAGCCGCCGACGGATATCCGTCCTCGGGCTCTCGCGGTGTGTTGTCTCGGACTCGATGCTGACGAGGATGCGCTCGTGGAGTCGCTCCGCGTCGGCCGCGTCGTCTCCTCGGCGTGCGGGGTCGGCCCGCTTGAGGGCGTGCAGTTCGTCGGTGGGCGTCATGAGAGACCTTCCGTGGGGAGCGCGGTGAGCCGCGCACGGCTCGGCCGAGTCGGGTCGAGGATCGCCGCGTACCTCTTCTTCGCCCGCGACAGGCGCATCGAGAATGCGGCACGACTGCATCCGAGCACTTTCGCCGCCTCCGCGTCCGAGAGGTCCTCCCAGACGTGCAGGGCGAGCACCTCCTGGTCTGCCGCGGACATCGATCGCAGCGCGTGGAGCGCATCGATCTCGGCGGAGCTGTCGGCATCGGCTGCGTCCGGCAGCCAGACGCGCTCAGCGACAAGATGCTCGCGCGCCTCCCGCCGGACGGCGTTGCGCAGAACGTTCGAGGCCGTGGCGAAGAGCCAGGGACGCGGATGCGCGGGAAGGTCCCCGCGCCGGCGCCATGCGATGAGGAACGTTTCGGCCACCA
The DNA here is from genome assembly GCF_002932105.1 of Rathayibacter sp. AY1C1. Classification (NCBI taxonomy): domain Bacteria; kingdom Bacillati; phylum Actinomycetota; class Actinomycetes; order Micrococcales; family Microbacteriaceae; genus Rathayibacter; species Rathayibacter sp. AY1C1. Next base: position 32,554 of record NZ_PSWH01000030.1, read on the forward strand.
CGTCGTCCACAAGTTGCTCCGGGGCGCGACGCCGGACGTAGCGGATCAGGTCGTTGAAGTTCGCCGCGAACAGCTCCTCGAAGACGTCGCGATCGCCCTTCTCCACGTTGCACCCCCTCGGCCCCTCACTCTGTACATGTCTGCACGACGAGGAGTTGCAACACGACGAACGCGCAGCGTTGCGAGGACGCTCCGGATCGTCCCGAAAGGGGATGGTTAACCGGTCGCAGGGGCACCGCCTCACATTGGTGGCTACTGTCCGGCGATCATCGCGAGGGAGGGCGCCCGGCCCTTCTCGATGTGGGTGAAGGCGATCGACTCGGCGAGGCGGTCGTTGCCGGCGCGGATCGCGTCGAGGAGGCCGTGGTGCTCGTCGGACTGCTGGCGCTGGTCGCGTGCGCTGGTGAGGTAGAACAGCCACGTCATCCGCCCAGTGACGGCGCGCATCAGCGAGGAGAGCAGGGCGCTGCCGGCGACTTCGACGATTGCCTCGTGCACGACGGTCGAGGTCTCGGCGACCTCGAGCCAGTCCTCGCTGTCGAGGGCGCGGTGCTCCGCGTCGATCGCGTCGAGCAGCGGTTGCAGTGACGCGCCGGCGGCGACGGCCTGTGCGGCCAGCCGCGCGGCGAGGGTCTCGAGGCTGAGTCGGACGTCGAAGAGTTCGACGACGTCCTCGATGCTCCACTGGGCGACGCGGGTGGAGCGGCGTGGGAGCATCCGCACGAAGCCCTCGTTGGCCAGCTGCGGCACGGCCTCGCGCACCGGCAGTCGTGAGACGTGCAGCTCGGCGGCCAGTGAGGCCTCGACCAGCCGCGATCCCTGCGAGTGCTGGCCGAGGATGATCTGCCGGCGCAGCGTCCGGTAGGTCTGGCTGGCGAGCGACTCCTCGGTGCTGGCGAGTGTCATGACGGTCCTCCTCGCGACGCCGGTGCGACCATTCAACACGCTCGGCCCTGCCTGTGCGGTCCGCCGGCCACCCCGCTCGGCCCCGCGCTCAGCCGCCGGGCCAGCTGCGCTCCTTCGGCAGCGGGCGGGCGTAGCTGTCGATCCGGCTGGTGCCGAGCCGCTGCCGGACGAGCGTATCGACGAGCGCGGCCGCCGCCGCGACCCCGTCGACCACCGGCACGGGCAGCCGCGCGCCGACGTGCTCCTCGAGCCCCGCCATCCCCGCGCAGCCGAGGCAGATCACCTCGGCGCCGCGGGCGATCGCGCGCTCGCCCGCCGCGACGAAGGCGTCGAGGGTCGCCTGCGGATCCTCCTCCAGCTCGAGCACGCCGAGGCCGGTGTCCTCGATCGCGGCGCAGTGCGCGATCAGGCCGGCGGTGGTGAGGCTGTCCTCGATCTGGCCGACCGCGCGGCGGACCGTGGTGACCACTCCGTAGCGGCGGCCGAGCAGCATCGCGAGGTGCGCGGACGCCTCCGTGATGTCGACGACGGGCACGTCGAGCAGCTCGCGCGCGCCCTCGCGGCCGTGCTCGCCGAAGCCGGCCATCACGACGCCGTCGATGCCGGCCGGCAGCCGCTCCAGGGTGTGCAGGACGGCCGCGGCGCTGAGGAAGCTGTCGTACCAGCCCTCGGCCGAGGCGACGCCCCAGCTCGGCGTGATCGCGACGATCTCGGTGCCCGGCCCGACGGCGAGCCGGGCGCGGGCGGCGGCCGTCTCGGTCATCGACTCGGTCGTGTTGCAGTTGACGACGGCGATGCGCATCAGCGGCCCGCCGCCGCGGGGACGCCGGACAGTCGGACAGCGCTGCCCGCGTCCCGCAGCCGCGCCAGATCGATCAGCGCGGCGGCGACCGCGAGGTCCTGCGCGGCGAGGCCGACGGAGTCGAACACGGTGATCTCGTCGTCCCGGGTGCGGCCGGGAGCGGTGCCGGCCACGACGTCGCCGAGCTCGAGCAGCCCGGCCGCCGCGTCGAGGGCGCCCTCCGCGATCGCGAGGACGAGGTCTCCGGACTTCGCCCGCGCGGTGGCCGCGCTGTCGACGACGAGCGTGCCGAGCGCCATCGCCGCGGAGTCGAGCTCGCGGTGCTCCGGCCGCGGACGGGCGCCCACGGCGTTCACGTGCTGGCCGGCGTGCAGCCAGGCCCCGTGCACGATCGGCTCGACCGACGGCGTCAGCGTGCAGAGCACGTCGGAGCACTCGGCGACGGCCCGCGGATCCGCGGCGCGGGTCACGGGGTGCCCGACCGCCTCCTCGAACCGGTCGAGCGTCGCGTCCGACCGCGACCAGACCACGATCTCGTCCAGGTCGCGCACCGCCTGCAGCGCGCGGACGTGCGCGACGGCGAGGTTGCCGGCGCCGATCAGCCCGAGCACCCGGCTGTCCGCCCGGGCGAGGTGCCGGGTGGCGACCGCGGAGGCGGCGGCGGTGCGCGCCCGGGTGATCAGCGCGCCGTCCAGGACGGCCACGCACTCCCCGGTGAGCAGCGAGGTGACCAGGATGGTCGAGCGCTGCGTCGGCAGCCCGCGCGCTGCGTTTCCGGGTAGGTCCGCCATCAGCTTCACGGCGGCCAGGCCCAGGGCATCGGAGCGGACCGCCATCGGGAGGATCAGCCCGTCGTCCTCGCCCGCGAGGGCCGTCGGCGCGCCCTGGTGCAGCGCCCCGGAGCCGAGGTCCGCGAACACCTGCTCGACCGCGCCGAGCACGTCGACGTCGGGGAGCAGCCCGGCGATCTGCTCGGAGGCGAGGACGAGCGTCATCAGCGCGCGCCGACCGTCGCGCGGCCGGTGAGCTCGGCGAGCGAGGGGGCGCGGGTGACGAGGCCGGCCTCGGCGAGGATCCGCATCCAGCGGTCGGAGGCGGCCTCGTCGATCACGGTCGTGTCCCAGACCCCGCCGGCGGCCATCTCGTCGGCGGCCTCGTGCAGGAGCGCCGAGTCGCGGTCGGGCCAGCGCGCGGCGAGCACCGCGTCGATCTCGGCGCCGGCCTCACCCGCGGTGATCCTCTGCATCGCCGTCTCGATCGCGTCGACGAAGCGCTCGGTGCGGTCGGCGAGCTCCTCGACCCGCTCGGTGCGGGTGTAGTAGACGCTGTTGGGCATCACGCCCGCGTCGAGGTGGCGGAAGACGATCTGCCCGCCGCCGGCCGCGACGAGCTCCTTCGCCGAGAGCAGGTCGAGCACGATCGCGTCGCCGAGGCCGTCGCGGTAGAGCTCCAGCATCATCGCCGTGGACAGGTCGCGCGCCCAGCGGGTGGCGGAGACGTCGAGCCCGGCCTCGCGGATCAGGCCCGCGGTGAACTCGAACGGCGCGCTGCCGCCGGCGCCCGGGGCGAGCACGACCTTGCCGGCCAGCCAGTCCAGCCCGACCGGTCCGGAGCCGTCGCGGGCCACGATCGTCATCGGGAAGCGGTGGTTGAGCTGGCCGACGACGGTCAGCTCGCGGCTCGTTCCGGCGTACATCCCGGGCACCCAGAGCCCGCCGAGGGCGAGGTCGGCGGCGCCGGAGTCGAGGTCGTCGAGGACGCCGGTCCAGGGGTCGCAGGCGGTGGCGGTGACGGCGAGGCCGCGCTCGGCGAACAGGCCGCCGACGTCGGCGACGTACTCGGGGAGGTAGTTCAGTCCGTTGGCGGTGGCCGAGACGGTGAGGGTGTCCATGGTGCTCCTTGTGGTGCTGTCCGGTGGATGGTTGCGCCCAACGGTGCCGGAGCGCCAGGGGGCGGGGTGGGTCAGTGGGCGGCGGCGATCGCGTTCTCGTTGACGTCCTCGAGTGAGCGACCCCGGGTCTCCGGGGCGAAGCGGGAGGCGACGACGAGCACCGCGTACATCACGGCGGCGAGGCCGAAGACGCCGGCGAAGGCGAACGAGCCGTAGAGCGCGACCGCGAGGAACGGCATGACCGCTCCGGCGATGTTGCCGATGCCGTTGACGATCGAGGCTCCGGAGGCGCGGATCGCGGTCGGGAAGATCTCGGCGGTCCAGGTGGCGAGGGTCGTGTTGGTGACCATCGTGAAGAACTGGAAGAGGGCGCCGAGCACGAGGATCGCGGCGGTGCCGTTCCCGAAGCCGGCGAAGGCGAGCGCGGTGAGGCAGCCGAGGACTCCGGCGGCGCCGACGGCGGTGCGACGGCCGACGCGACCGGCGATCAGGGCTGCGGTGGTCGCTCCGAGGAGCGAGCCGATGTTCATGATCATCGTGTAGAGCAGGCTCTCCGAGACGGAGTAGCCGCGCTCGACCAGCAGGGTCGGCATCAGGAAGTTCAGCGTGACCTGCGACCCGAAGGCCATCCAGGACGCGACGCCAAGGGCGGCGGTGCGGCGGATCACCGGGCGGCTGAACACCGCGGCGGGCGAGGCCGACATCTTCACGGGCGGCAGGTCGTCCGGCGAGAGCTCGACGGGCGGACGGGCGGCGGTGGGGGTGAGCGAGTTCGAGGCGAGGATCGCGAGCGAGCGGTTCGCCTCCTCCGTGCGGCCCTGCGAGAGCAGCCAGCGCGGCGTCTCCGGCAGCTTGCGGCGGTAGAAGACGACCAGCAGCGCGGGGACGGCGAGGATCACGAACGACCAGCGCCACACGGAGTCGGGGCCGCCGAGCGGGGTCTCCAGCGGGCCGAGCAGCAGCAGGAACAGGCCGTAGGAGAGGAAGTTGCCCAGGCCCCCGGCGCCGACGTTGACGGCGCCGATCGCGGTGCCGCGGAAGCGGGTGGAGACCATCTCGGAGAGCATGACCAGGCCGATCATGAACTCGCCGCCGATGCCGATGCCGACGATCAGGCGGCTGACGAGCAGCATCTCGTAGTTCATCGCGACGGCGCTGAGCAGGCCGCCGAGCGTGTAGATCAGCAGGTTGAGGCTGAGCGAGAAGCGGCGGCCGTATCGGTCGGCGAGGTAGCCGGCCAGCACGCGGCCGATCAGTCCGCCGATGACCGTGGCGGTGTTGATCGTCGTGAGCTGGATGTCGCCGATCTGCAGCGTCTCCTTGATGTGGCTGCCCATGGCACCCACCGAGTTCTGCTCGAGGGTGTTGAAGAACTCCCCGGCGAGGATCAGTAGGAAGATCCAGAACTGCGCGCGGGTGAAGCCGATGGAGTCGAGGACGGAGGCGACCGTGTGTCCGGAGGCGGGCGGAGCGGTGGTGCGGGATACAGCTGACATGTGTAGCTCCCAGCAGGGCGAGGGGGGAAGCGGCTCCAGAGTGATGGTCACCGCGAGGACTCCTCTTTTGTATCCCAAACACCGTTTCGGGCAGGTTTCCACGATGCTACAACCTCCCCCTGAGCTGCAGTGACCGCGCAGAACCGCATACACCTCGAAACGTTCGCTGGCGGTGGTATACAAAAGGGCCTCGATGCGCGCAGGGGCTACATGGACCCGTAATGCGGGAGATGTGGGGCACGAGCCGCCGTCGTCATGCGTCTCACGACCCCGGCTGGCCGCGTCTTCAGGCCCCCCGAGGAGTAGGGGCGGCGACCTGAGATGCGAACCCGGATCGTCGCGCTCCTCGTTGAGCTGCGCGGGCGCCTTCTCGGCGAAGCTATCCGCCACCCCGCCGCTTCACCGTCGGGCCCGTCGTCACCGCAGCTGTCGTCGAGACCGTCGACCACAGCGTTCTTCCGACGCTCGTCCGCAGATCTTGAGCAGCGCCGAGTTCAGCTAATCCTGCGTCCCGTATGGGGATCGGTCTCCGGGACAGATCCGACCCGGATGGACCAGTGCGCTCCTGCCGTTCACTCGCTGGTCCGAGAGTGATGGTGTGCAGACACTGTCGCTCAATGCTTCCGCCGTGATCGCGGGCGTAATCACTCTCCTCGCCCTCGTCGCGGGCGTCTTCCTCGACGGATTCACGTTTGCGTGCAACGAGTCCCTTCCTCCTCAATGCACGGGGTTCCACGTCGCGTGGCCGGCTCTGTGCTCTGTCGCCCTCGCGACCCTCGTTCTCCTGGTCGTAGCGATGCGCGTCAGCACGCGCTCCCACGCTCGATGGAGGTCGCTGCTGCTCGCCTTGGGGGTGGTCGGCGCCGTCACCAGCTGGGTTCTGGCTCTGCGTACCGCCGTGATCGTCGGTTGAGCAGACCACGGCACGTTCCGTATAGAGATCATTGACCGGTCAGCCATCGATCTTCTGAGGTATCGGACGAGCGGTCGGATGGACCGAGGGGGTGGGGTCGTATGGCGGAGTCGTGTCCCGAGGGGAGTCGAGGGACGCCAACCCCAGGAGGGTGATCGTCGCCACAAGAGCGCAGGCAGCAGTGATGAGCGCCGCGAGCAGTAGCCGCTCAAGGGTGCGCATGGCACGAGGTTATGGCACGAGGTGAGCGGCTTAGGCCGTTCCGCGCGCATACCGTATGGGGATGGTTGGCCGGGCGCCTAGACGTCTGCGGGCAGCGGTATCGTCCCGCGAAGCCTGTGGCGGTGAAGATCGCACCGTCGATCATTACTCCGACGTTCGGGCCGGAGGACATCAGCGCGGGATGTTCCTACTGCGCTCGGAACTGGCGCTGGTCGCTGCAGTAGCAGTGATGGCCGCGAGCGGCTGTCCTGCGGAACGCTGCCGCCCGCGCCCGCGCGCGGCGCATCCCGCGCGCCGGGCTGGTGCGGGGAACGGCCCTCCCGCAGACGCCAACTTGCAGCTCGCTGCCACGAACACTGTCCCACTGATGATCTTCGAAGGGCATGCGTGTCCCGCTGCCAAGCCCGGGTGTCGGCAACACCCAGGGTTGTATTGCCGAGCTATGCGGAGTAGACCTAGACGTGCACGACGACCGCTCACAAGGGGTGAGCGCGGGGACTTGGATGAAGGTCGTAATAGTCATGCACACCTCACGAAATCGGTCCGCTGGCAAAATCGCCACGGTGTTCGTTGCGCTCGTCCTGGGTACGGTTGTCGCACCTGCCGCTGCGTTGCGGAAATTCCCGGTTCGGACTGAATCACATCATCGCTCGCGGCCACTTTGACGCGGACACCAACTTCGATATTCAGCAGACACTCAGCTACGGCCTCTACGCACCCGGGAGCTCAGGCTCTAAGACGCTCTACGACGCGAACTGCACACCCGTCTACTTCGTTCTCTTCGGATATAACGCCTACAACGGCTCCGATGCCCTCGCTAACCCCATCGGCATCGTCAACGCCTACAAAATCGACAGCACCATAAACACCCGATCTACCAGCAGCACCACCGCCGCACCCATCATCCAACCGCCCTACGGGACCGGATGCCCCGTCTACACCCCGATCGAGAACGATTGACCGACACCCGCGACCTCGCCGACGTCGTGGGGTGGATGCGCCGCCACTACTCCACCCCGTACGACGTCATCGCGGCTACCGCAACCCACAGCTCAAACGGATGGAGCGTTGACACAACCATTCGAGCTACACCCACCTCCACTGACGAGGTAGTGAATCTCGACCAGTGGGACCCTGCCGCAATCGATTCCCTGACCACCGGAGGCGACCTTGCAGTCGAAGCCTTCGCGCTAATCTTGCACGCCAACCTCATCGAATGGTGGGATACGGAACGACCGAAAACGTCGACGCGATACTGAACCACTAAACAATGTGACGAATCAAGCATAAGATCCGAGCAGACACCCCCTGCGAGGCGACGGACGGAAAGCAGCTGATTGCTCCGTTGAGCGGCTCTTCACCGGCACGCCGACAGCATCACGGGCCGCCGACCGACTCGACCCTTCCCTCGGCAGCTCCCAGAACCGCGCCACCCCGGGCACGCTGCTTCAACTTCGATCCCATCGCCAACACTCCGACTCACGGTTATATTGCAACGACCGGCTGAACCCAAGTCCCCCTAACGGACACCTCCGGAGTAGATGAGGACAGCCGCTCCGGCGTCGAGGAGCCTCTCCGGCCCCTGTTCGATGCGCGAGGATTTGGACATGCGTACCGATAGGGAATCGCTCTCCGCGTCGAGCGGGAGCCTCGCGCCCGCAGCGCGAGGCTCCTCTGACCCGGCCCGGCTCGAACGGGCTGCCACCCTCACCGTGCTGCGGGCAGGACACCCCCTTACTGGATTAGGGGTGCCTTGGGCGGGCGCATTCGACGGTAGTGCGGCGCGAGCCTCGGAGGGCTAGTGCGTCGATGCGTCCGGCGTCCGATGAGGGGTCGTCATCCGGCCGCCCAGGATGGCCGCGCATGAGACCGGAATCTCGCGGCGCTGTTTGTCGCAATAGACCCGCCCGATGAGATGCCCGATGGTGGGGCGTCAACTGACACACTGAGCGCACGGTAGCTCGTGGGATACGCCCGCGTCTCAACCGACAAGCAGGATGCGACCGCTTAGCGGGACGCGCTCCGGGCGGCCGGCGTCCCATCCGATCGGATCTACGCCGACTCGGGTCTGACCGGCCGGAACCGCGAGCGTCCCGCGCTACGAGAGGCGCTGGCTGCGTGCAACGCCGGATCGACTCTGCTCGTGACGAAGCTCGACCGGCTCGCGCGGTCCATCACAGACCCTCGCGACATCGTTGATGAGCTGACCCGCCGCGGGGTGAAGCTCAGCATCGGGGGATTGGTCCACGATCCGGAGGATCCGATCGGCCGGCTGCTGTTCAACGTGCTCGCGATGGTCGCGGAGTTCGAGGGGGATCTGATTCGTGCCCGCACTCGTGAGGGGATGAAGGTCGCGAAGGCCAAGGGGCGTCTGCGTGGCCGTCAGCCGAAGCTGTCGCCGAAGATCGAGGCGCATCTGGTCGCAGAGCATCGTGCCGGGAACTGCACCGTTGCCGAGTTCGCGGCGGATTTCAAGGTCGCGCGGTCGACGGTCTATCGGGCGGTGCAGCGGGCTGATGCGCGCGCCGCTGGCGCTGTCGCCCTGGCGCCGCCGACGGAGGGCGCATGATGTCGGGGGCGGAGAGGGTACCTGCGCTGGTGCCGGAGAGGGTGGAAGTGCTGCCCGGTTGGTCTGCGCTTACACGTGTTCTCAGCACCGGGTGGGGAACTCTCGCCCAGGCGATCGCCTGTATCTGGCTCTTCGTCGGGTTCGCGGTCCTTCCTCCGGGATCGCGTCTGCCCCTTTTCGTGCAGCTGGTGCTGTTCTTCGCCGCTCTCGCTTGGTCAGTGATCTGTCTCGCGATCGGCACGTCCAGGGTCACCGGTGAGAAGGAAGCCGGTTACACGACCCTGGGGCTCGGGCGCATCACGGTTCCTGCGGTTGATGCGAGAACGGGCGTCGTCCTGCGGGCGGCAGGCGAGCCGCACTGCCGACTCGTCGACCGGGTCCGGCACTCCACCGCCGACGCGTCCGCCCCTCAGTCGAACCGCGCGCCCTCCGGCCGCGGCGGCAGCACGAACAGGATCAGCAGGAACACGTAGCCGGCGATCGGCACGAGGATCGCGAGGATCCACAGCCCGCTGCGGTTCACGTCGTGCAGCCGCCGCCAGATCAGCGAGAGCGACGGGAGGAACGTCGCCAGGGCGATCGCGCCCGCGGCGAGCGACACCCAGAAGGTCTGGAACGGCGCGCCGCTCGGGTACGGGGTCAGCGTGAAGTCGAGGCGCCACGGACCGCCGTCGGCCAGCTGCAGCAGCCCTGTGAGGACGCTGCCGAGGAGGATGATCCACCAGTACTCGGCCCGGCTCGCCCTCCCGCGGAAGCGGAGGTAGTTGCCGAAGAAGCGGCGGAGCGCCGCCATCGGCGGAGCCCCGTAGTAGGGGAGGGCCAGCGGCGGCTCGAGGGTGCTCGGGCTCATCGGGTTCCGTCTCTCATCCCTCGACCGTATCCCCTGCTCCCCGCGGCGCAGCGTCGGCCGTGCGGACGACATCCCGGTGTTCGCGCCGGAGGAACGCCGCCGTGTCCACGAAGCCGGAGGCCGCCGTCTTCACAACGGAGGAAGAACGTTCCAGCTCGAGCGTGAACACGCGGATCGGCGCGCGCCGGAGCACGTTCTACCTCCGTCATGAACAGGATCAGCGAGTAGGAACCGCCTCCGCCCGCACCGCCGCCGTCGCCCGGGCGTCGACGATCAGGCTGACGACGAGCCCCACCGCGACGATGACGATCGCGACCCACGGCAGCACGTCGAGCCCGCTCGCGTCGATCGCCAGTCCGCCGACGACCGCGCCGCCGCCGATGCCGATGTTGAACGCCGTCGTCTGGAGCGCCGCGGCGAGGCTCCGCAGCTGGAAGGAGGAGGTGCGCAGCATCCGGGTCTGCAGCATCGCCGGGATGCCGCCGAACGCGATGTTCCAGACCACGGCGGCGACGACCACGGCCGTGGCGGCGCCGGTGCCCGCGGCGACGGCCAGGCCCGCGAGCGCCAGCACGACCGCGATCGCGGCGACCACGAAGCCCGAGCGGGGGAACCGGTCGGTCGCGAAGCCGGCCAGGACGAGTCCGACCGCCCCTGCGCCGCCGAACGCGAAGAGCACGAGCGGCACCGTGTCGGGGGCGAAGGAGGCGTTCTCGAGCCAGGGCGTGATGTAGGTCGAGAGGGTGTTCTGGCCGATCAGCACCAGCAGGATGACGACGCAGACGCCGATGATGCGGGGGAGCGTCCGGTCCTTCCGCGCCGGCAGGCGGATCTCGCCGGTCCGCAGCGGGATGTGGTGGTCGACCGCGGGCAGGAACTTCACCACGATCAGCGCGAGCACGAGCACGACGCCGCCGAGGATCGCGAAGGTGGGCCGCCAGCCGAACGCGTGCCCGAGCGCCGTGCCCAGGGGGACGCCGAGGACGAAGGCCGCGGATCCGCCGCCCGCCGTGATCGCGGTCGCGCGGCCGAGCTGCTCCGGAGCGACGAGGTGCGCGGAGTAGGCGGCGACGATCGCCCAGAAGAGGCCGTGGGCGAGCCCGCCGAGGATGCGCGCGCCGATGAGCAGCCCGAAGGTGGGGGCGAGCGCGGCGAGGACGTTGGCGACCGCGATGGTGCACAGCGCCACGAGGAGGAGGCTCTTGCGCGAGAAGCGCTGGGTCACCAGGGTCAGCGGAGTCGTCGCGACGACGACGGTCGCGGCGAAGATCGTGACGAGCTGGCCGGTGAGCGAGATGCTCACCCCGAGGTCGCGCGACATGTCGGGGATGAGCCCGGTCGGGAGGAACTCGCTCGTCACGGAGACGAAGACGGCGCCGGCGAGCGTGAGCAGGCCGATCCAGGGGAAGGCGGGGGCTTTCGCGGTGTCCTGAGGGTTCACGGTGTCCTGAGGTCGGGGG